>JAWRJC010000112.1:0-20632 GCA_040307715.1 Clostridiales bacterium
AAGAGCATCGGCTCCGTGACTGCCTTTGACGGCAATGCGCTCGTCGTGCTCCGCGCGCTGGCCTATGTCCTTACGCTCGGCAGAGAAGGCATCCCGCAGGCGGCGGAGAACGCGGTCCTCAACGCCAACTACATGCGCGCAGGTCTGGAAGACGTGCTGGAAGTGCCGTACGGCGGCCCCTGCATGCATGAATTCGTCGCCAGCGCGAAGAAGATCAAGAAAGAGACCGGCGTCGCGGCGCTCGACATCGCCAAAGGCATGATCGACTGCGACATGCATCCGCCGACGATCTATTTCCCGCTGATCGTGGACGAAGCGCTGATGTACGAACCGACAGAGACCGAGTCCAAGGAGTCAATCGACCGTGCGGTCGAGGCGATCCGCGGGATCTGCGCGAAGGCTTATGAAGATCCGGAGTATCTCCACGGGGCGCCGCACCATGCCCCGATCGGAAGACCCGACGAAGTGACAGCGGCACGCCATCCGGTCGTCCGCTATCAGGCAGAAGAGGAGGAAAAAGAATGAAATACGAACGCACCTTCAACTTTTCGGCGGGCCCGGCAATGATGCCGGAGCCCGTACTCGAAGAGATCCGTGATGAGATGATGAACTACCGCGGCAGCGGCATGTGCGTCATGGAGATGAGCCACCGCTCGAAGGTCTTTGAAGAGATCGCCAACCAGGCGGAAGCGGACCTGCGCGAACTGATGGGCATCCCGGACAACTACAAAGTCCTGTTCGTACAGGGCGGCGGCACCGTGCAGTTCGCAATGGTCCCGATGAACCTGATGAACGGGGGCACCGCCTGCTATGTGGAGACCGGGAACTGGTCCAAGAAAGCGATCGCGGAAGCGAAGAAATTCGGCAAGGTGGAAGTCGTCGCATCCTCGGCGGACAAGAATTTCTCCTATGTGCCGGATTGCTCGGATCTGGCGCTTCCGGAAGACACGGACTATGTGTACATCTGTGAGAATGAGACCATCAACGGGACAACGTTCTTCGATCTCCCCGATACAAAAGGGAAGATCCTGGTCAGCGACCAGTCTTCGATGTTCCTGTCCCGTCCGTGCGATGTCAGCAAGTACGGTCTGATCTGGGCGGGGGTCCAGAAAAACGTCGGTCCTGCCGGTATGGCGATCGTCATCATCCGGGAAGATCTGCTGAAGGATGAGCTTCCGCACTGGGTGCCGACCTACATGAACTACAAGACGCACGCCGATGCGGACAGCATGTACAATACCCCGAACTGCTGGGCGATCTACTGCTGCGGCAAGGTGTTCCGTTACCTGCTCGACAACGGCGGGCTCGAAGCGATGGCAAAACGCAACGAGGAAAAAGCGGCGGTCCTGTATAATTATCTCGACCAGAGCGGGCTGTTCAAAGGCACGGTCGTCAAAGAGGACCGTTCGCTCATGAATGTGCCGTTCTCGACCGGCGATAAGGATAAGGACGCGGACGTTGTTGCTGCGACCAAGGCGGCCGGTTTTGACAACCTGAAGGGTCACCGGAGCGTGGGCGGCCTCAGAGCCTCCATCTACAACGCGATGCCCAAAGAAGGCGTCGAGGCGCTGGTTGCGTTCCTGAAGGACTATGAGGAATCGCACAAATAACTGTGGACAAAGAAAGGAAATCAATATGGCTTGCTGTAAACCGGCAAAGATCCTGCTGCCGAAAGAAGGCGCGGATCTGAGCAAATGGGCGGTCGTCGCCTGCGACCAGTTCACCTCCGAACCGGAATACTGGGCGGAGGCGGACGCGATCGTCGGCGATGCGCCGTCGACGCTGCGCATCACGCTTCCGGAAGTGTATCTGGAAGAGCCCGGCGTGGAAGACCGCGTCAGAAAGATCAACGAAACGATGGCGGCATACCTCGCGGATGGTGTGCTTGAAGAACTGCCCGCGGGCATGATGCTGATCGACAGAGATACGGGCGGTCCGTGCGGCCGCAAGGGGCTGGTCCTGGCTTTCGATCTGGAAGCATATGACTACCGGCTCGGCTCCACATCGCAGATCCGGCCGACGGAGAAGACCGTCGTCGAGCGGATCCCGCCGCGCCTCGCGGTCAGACGTGACGCGCTTGTCGAACTGCCGCACATCATGCTGCTGATCGACGATCCGGACCGTACCGTCATCGAACCGCTGTATGAAAAGAGAGCTGCTTTTGAGCAGAAGTACAGCGTCGACCTGATGATGAACGGCGGGCATATCGATGGCTGGTTCATCCCGGAAGGGGAGACGACAGATGCGGTGCTGGCGGCGCTGGACGAGCTGAACAGCCGGGAGCGGTTCAATGCCCGCTACGGCCTGACCGAAGATAAGCCGCTGCTGCCGTTCGCAACAGGCGACGGCAACCACTCCATGGCGACCGCCAAAGCGGCATGGGAGGAGATCAAGAAAGATCTTTCGCCGGAGGAGCAGGAAAATCATCCGGCACGTTTCGTGCTGGCGGAACTTGTCAACATCCACGACGAGAGTCTGGAGATCGAGGCGATCTACCGGGTGCTCTTCGGCGCGGATATGGATGATGTCTGCAAGGCGGCGAAGGCGTTCTTTGAAGCGCACGGCGCAACGTTCGAAGACGGGGAACAGGAAGGCGCGCAGGTCTTCCCGTGGTATTGCGGCGAAAAGAGCGGCAAGGTCAGCATCAAGGGATCTCCCTGGGCGCTGCCGGTCGCGACGCTGCAGGCGTTCCTCGACGACTACCTCGCTGCGCATCCTGCGGTGAAGATCGATTACATCCACGGGCTGGATGTGCTGAAGAGACTCTCCGCGGAGCCCGGCAATATGGGGTTCTGGCTTGAAGACCCGAAGAAGAGCGATCTGTTCCGCGGCGTCATTATGGACGGCGTCCTGCCGCGCAAGACGTTCTCAATGGGTGAGGCGAGAGAAAAACGCTACTACATGGAAGCGAAGAAGATCAAGTAAGATGATCAGGGAACTGTATAGGATCCGGGCCAATGGCTCGGATCCTGCTCACAATCTGGCAGTCGAGGAATACCTGACCCGGCATACTGAGCCCGGGCAGTGTATCCTGTTTTTGTGGCAGAATAAACGGACCGTTGTTATAGGGAAAAATCAAAACGCTTGGAAGGAGTGCAGCGTGCAGCAGCTGGAGGCGGACGGCGGGCATCTTGTCCGGCGGCTCTCCGGCGGCGGAGCAGTGTACCACGACCTTGGCAATCTCAATTTCACATTCTGTGTCCGGCGGGAAGACTACAATATTTCCCGGCAGACGGATGTGATCCTGCGCGCCGTAAAGAGCCTCGGCATCGATGCCGTGAAGGACGGCCGCAATGATCTGACTGTGGACGGGAAGAAATTCTCTGGACACGCTTTTCTGAAGAAAGGTCCGTACTGTTATCACCACGGCACCCTGATGGTGGATGTGGATGCGGAACGGCTCACAAAGTATCTGCGGGTAGACCCGCTCAAACTCGACGGCAACGGCGTGGACTCGGTCCGCGCGCGGGTGACCAACCTGCGTGAGCATGCGCCGTCGCTGACGATCGCAGCGCTTGAGCAGGCATTGACGGACAGTTTCTCAGAGATCTACGGCTTGCCGGTGAGGGATCTTCGTGAAGAAGACCTGCCGGCGTGGAAGATCGATGACCTTGCCGCCTTCTATGCCAGCTGGGACTGGGTGTTCGGCAGACCGCTCACGTTCACACACGAAATGCAGGGCAGATACAGCTGGGGCGGCGTTCATATTGGGTTGAAAGTAAAGAGCGGCATCGTCCGCGATATGATCTGTTACTCCGATGGGCTGGAGGAGGGGGTCCTCGCAGCCGTCTGCGAGGCGGTGAAGGGCTGCCGGTACGAGAGCGACGCCCTCGTGGAAGCGGTCCTGAAAGGCGTGGGATCCGCCGAGCCGCTCAGCAAAGTGACGGCGGCGCAGATGGCGGCAGATCTTTGCGATCTCATCCGGACGAACACAGCGGAGTAACGTGTCACGATATATAGGCAACAGGAAGGAAACAACATGGAAAAGTATGATCTCATCGTTCTGGGCGGCGGCCCGGGCGGGTACGAAGCGGCGATCGAAGCTGCCAGAGTCTACGGGAACAAAGTCGCGATCGTGGAGAAGGACCGTCTTGGCGGGACCTGTCTCAACCGCGGCTGCATCCCGACCAAAACGCTGCTCCATACGGCAGACACACTGTCGCATATCCGGCAGCACGGTGAAGAAATGGGGCTTGTCGGGGCTGCGGAGATCGCCTGCGATATGGCGATGCTCCAGGGGCACAAGGCCGCCGTGGTCGATCAGCTGACCGGCGGCGTGGCCGGTCTGATGAAAGCCAACAAGATCACGGTGTATCAGGGGACCGGGGCGATCTTTGATAAGCAGCACGTCCAGGTGCTGCAGACCGGGGATGACGCATCGGAAAACGGCACACTGCTGCTGGAAGCCTCTCATATCCTGATCGCGACGGGTTCCGTCCCGGCGGTGCCGCCGATCCCGGGGGCGGATCTTCCCGGTGTTGTCACCAGCGATGAGATGCTGGATCTCTCTGAACCGTTGGAGGATCTGGTGATCGTCGGCGGCGGTGTTATCGGCATGGAATTTGCCGAACTCTACAGCGCGCTAGGTACACACGTCACGGTGGTCGAAGCACTCGACCGGATCCTGGCCAACATGGACAAGGAACTATCCCGCAGCCTGGCGATGGTCGCAAAGAAGAGCAAGGGCATCGATATCCACACCTCCGCGATGGTGAAGGAAATCAGGGAAGAAGACGGCAAACTGATCGTCTGTTATGAAGAAAAAGAAAAACCGTTTACAGCGGCGGGGGACAGAGTACTGCTCTCCGTCGGACGGCGCGCCAATACGGCGGGGCTTTTCGCAGCCTCTGAAGATGCGGCAAAGATCCGCGGCGCGGTGATGACCGAACGGGGCCTCGTCGCGGTGAACAGCGATTACGAAACAGCGGTCCCGGGGATCTACGCCATCGGTGACGTCATCGGCGGCATCCAACTCGCGCACGTTGCAACAGCGGAAGGAAGGACTGCTGTTGCGCACATGAACGGTGTGCCCTCCGGGATCAGGATGGATATCGTTCCGTCCTGCATCTACACGTCCCCCGAGATCGCCGGCGTCGGTCTGACGGAAGCGGAAGCCAAAGAGCAGGGCATCGCTGTGATCACGAAAAAGTACCCCATGGGGGCGAACGGCAGAACGCTGATCTCCATGGAGGAACGCAGCTTCATCAAACTGGTGGCGGACGAGGAAACGCACCGGCTCCTGGGCGCGCAGATGATGTGCGCCAGAGCGACGGATATGATCGCGCAGTTCGCGCAGGCGATCGCCAACGATCTAAAACTGGAGGATATGGCAAAAGTGATCTATCCGCACCCGACCTACAGCGAGGGGATCGGCGAGATCGTCCGGTAGAAACAAGGTTCCCTGCCTATGAGTGCCTCGCCTGCTTCGAAGAAGAAATCCCGTAAGGATCCGCTGAGCAAAGGCCGGATCACCGCTTTTGCGGTTGCTTTTGCCGCGGCGTTCCTGCTGCCTGTTCTGTTGAGCGGGCTGGTTTTTGTGACGGGCTGGGATCTGACAGACCTTCTGAATGCCGGAGGAGCGGCTGACAGACAGCCGCTCCGCGCAAAGGCACTCGTTCTGTGCAGTGATGAAATGGCGCGCCTGGAAGTGCAGGAGCAGAAGGAATACGAAGAAGAAAGACTGGTCAAAGAGGCGGAAGAAGCTGCCAAAGATCCCTGTCAGGAAATCCTGAAGGACTTGCCGGCGGCGGCGGAGGGGGTCGTTTTTGTGGGCGGCTACAAGCCGGCCAAAGCGGTGCAGGACGCTCTTGATGCCTGTGTTGCCGGCACAAAGAACAGAGGGCGGAGCACCGGATTCGTGATGCTGGATCTGTCGACCGGTATGGGCGCCGCTTACAATACGGCAGAGGAATTCTACGGCGCCAGCAGTATCAAGATCCACCGTGTTCTGGCGGTCGCGGAGACCGCCCCCAAACTTCTGAAGAACAACCGCTGGCGGGTCAGGGCGATCCTGGTCGAATCCGATAATGCGGCGTATGAATGGCTGTATGATGCATATGGAAACAAAGTGCTCGATCAATACGCATCTGTTGCCGGGGCAAAGCTCCGGTTCAGCGGAGGAAGACAGTACGCGTATTACGACGTTGCCGCCTTTGCCCGGCTGTGGAAGCACGCCTATGATCTCATGCAGGAAAACCCTGCCTGCGAAGAAGCCGGTGCGCTGGCGGAGAAACCGTACTATTCCTCGATCCACAGGCTGCTGAAAGGGCAGTACACGACCAGGAGCAAGGCCGGCTGGATCTACGAAGGCGGCATCCGTGCCGCTGCGGACGGGGGCATCGTCTACGACAGGGAATCGCCCTATCTCATCGTGATCATGAGCGATTACGCGAGCGACCTGACCCTGCTCGATCCGTACGTCAAAGCACTGGAAGAAGCGCATCGGGATATCAAAAAAGCGGGACAGCCGAAATGACGGTCACCGCTTTCAGACAGGCTGCCTTCCGCTTTGCGGAGGCGGCTTTTTGATTGCCGGATCAAAGATCGATGCTTTCAAACCGGGCTTTTGAAGTCCTGCACGACAGCGCTGTCGCGGCTGCGTAGATGACAGCTGCCGCAGCGAGGCATGCAAACTGCAGCCCGAGCCGTTCTCCCGAAGGTGTGTTCAGGAAAGCCAGACCGGGCAGGTGGTGCAGAGTCTCAGCGGCTACGATGATGACGCCGGCCGCGATGCCGTAGAGCAGGAACGGGATGCCCATCTTGTATCCCGTCTTGAAGAACCCGCCGACGAAGAATACATTGAACGCCGTAAAGACGAGGAGCGTGAATGCCAGGAACAGCGGGGACGCGTTCATCAGGGCGTTCCGGAGATACGGCTCCGCGCCGGAAAGGGCGGTCATGCGGACGGCGGTCAGCACTGCGAAGAGCGCGAAACCGATCATTTCGATCGTGCAGGTGAACGTGTACTTCGCCGCGACGAAGTCGCTCTTTTTCACGGGCAGCAGTACGGTGTACATCGTGTCGTTCGCTTCCCGGCTGTACTGAAACGACTGGAACAGCCCGAGCCCCATGAAGAACGCGCCGCAGAGGATAGGATAGCCCGGCAGCAGTGTCATCAGTGAAAAGGCGAGGAAGATAAAAGCCAGCGGTGAAGCGGCGAGTTTGAATTCCTTATTGAGCAAGCTTTTCATAGAGAGACTCCTTTTCGTAATGCACCATGATATCGTCGAGCCGTTCGCCCGCACCGTTTGCCGCGCAGTCCGCAAGGAACGCCTGCAGCGGTCCGGAGGTGACGATCTTTCCTTTTGCGATATAGGTGATATCGTCCGCGCATTTTTCGAGATCCGACGTGATGTGCGTCGAGTACAGGATGCTCACGCCGTGGTCCCGCAGGGCGAGGAACGTCTCCAGGAGTTCTTCGCGCGAGACGGGATCGAGGCCGCTCGTCGGTTCGTCGAGGATCAGCAGCTCCGCGCGGTGGGAGAGGGACAGTACCAGACTGAACTTGACGCGCATGCCCTCGGACAGCTGCATCGGGGTCTTGTTCTCGTCGAGTGAAAAGGCGTCCATGTAGCGGCGGTACGCCTCTTCGTCCCAGCTGTCGTAGAAGGTCTTTGTCACCGCGATGATGTCCCGGATCTTCTTGCGTTTATAGTAATCGACCGCACCGCCCGCGTAGCCGATGCGCTGTTTGATCTCCCGCTCATGTTCTTTCATGTCCATTCCGAACACGCGGACATCGCCCGCGTCCGGCTGCACGAGCCGGAAGATCGACTTCAACGTTGTGGTCTTCCCGGCGCCGTTGCGCCCGATGAAGCCCATGATGCGGCCTTTCTCAAGGGAAAAACTCACATCGTCCAGCAGGAAGGAGGGGTACTGCTTTCTGAGCCCCGTTACTTCTAATACAGCCATTGTCGCACCTCTTTTTTATTCGTCTTCTTCACTGCCGTCCGGATCCTCTTCGTCTGCGCCTGCCCCGGCATTGAAGATGTTGCCGAACAGGGTGGAGAAGGTGGATTTCGGAGGGATCGCGATGCCTCTTTTTTCGTCGCCCAGCAGGAGCAGGGTGTCGCCCGGGTGGATGTCAAAGACGTCCCGTGCTTCTTTCGGGATCACGATCTGGCCCTTTGCGCCGACGGTCACGCTCCAGGCGTATTTGCCTTTCATGGGTTTCAGGTTTGGCTTTTTTGTTTTCATGGCTTTATCTCCGCTGAGGTATGTTTTGTTATACAAATCATACTTATAGTACCTGTGCTTGTCAACAGGGAAAAGCAAGGATCCTCTCGGGTTCGACTCCCTTTGTTGTATAAAGCAAAACAGAGTGGCAAGGCCACTCTGTTTGCTTTGGTACCCGGTAGGGGAGTTCGCGTCTCGCTAACGCGATCCGCCGTCCGTCGGCTCCCCGTTCAGTCGCCTCGGACCAGCGCCTGCTCGAATGTCCACTGGACATTCGAGCTTAACGGCGCTGCCCTTTCGGGTTCGACTCCCCGCTGATAGTGATAAAAGCAAGAAAAAAGACTCCGTTAGGAGTCTTTTTTCTTGCTGGTACACCGTCAATCAGAATTTGAGAACCCGGGTCATAGAGCTTCGTCTTTATGTAATTTTCAAGGCTCACATGGACTTCACCGAGCTGGTCGGCAAAGGTCCACATGATCTCGAAATGGTCATCACACAGGTAGATCCTGTCTACGAATGTCTGTATGAAGAGTTTCTTGAGTTTGATGCTATCCCCATAGCGTCCGTCTTTCATGCCTTGCAGGAATGACCGGGTTATGTCGGGATCGATCCGTTCCTGCTTTCTCATCTCCATCTTCAGATTGATGCGCAGGTTTTCAAGGTCGGCCTCTCGCTGCAGAAGGCGTTCACCGATCCTCTCGGAGTCTATCCCCAGTTCCATTTGGTCGAGCAGCTTCTCAATCCGCCTTTCGGTATCTTTGATCTCATCTTGCAACCGCAGGATCTCCGGGCTTTCCTGATCTGCCTTGTTCAGTTTGGCAACATACTCTACAAGGGCTTCGATGGTGTCTTCTTCAAGGGCATCTCTGCAGGCTGCAATTACGGCATCTTCAATGAGATCCTTTTGTATGTTCTTTCGATCACAATCACCACCTCGGTTGATGGCATTTGCACAAGTATAGTAACGATGAATCGCTCCTGTCTTGGAGGTGCCGGATGTTCCAATCATCTGCGTCTTGCAGGTCCCGCAGAAGAGTTTCCCCGTCAGCAGGAACTCTTCCTTTGCCGGTCTGCGTTCATGCGTGTGGCTCTTCAGAACCTGCTGGACGGCTTCAAAGACTTCGTCTGTTACGATCCGTGGGATGGCATTTTTCGCTTTGAAATCTCCATAGGTATATGTCCCTATGTACTTGTCATTACGGAGCATGCGTTGAAGCGAGGTGCGGGTAAAAGCGTTTCCCTTTGAGGTTTTGATGCCTCTTGCATTCAAGTCATCAATCACGCTTTTCATGGTTTCGCCCTCAGCTACTCTTTGAAAGATCTCGCGTACAATGGGTGCTTTCCTCTCATCCGGGATATAGTAACCTTCCTCATTCGTCGTGAAACCGTAGGTCATGGTACCACCGTTGTACTTGAATCGCTCTGCTCTTTGGTACATGCCTCGGGTCACTTTGACTGAAAGTTGTTTGCTAAAGAACTCGTTGAAGGCTTCAAGTGTGTTTTCCAAGATCCCGCTGGTCATGTCATCGCCATAGTCTTCTTTGACTGAGATCACCCGGACGCCATGGCTTCTGAGGATCTTTCTGTAATAGCCTGAGTCCAGGCGGTCTCGTGAGAAACGATCCAACTGATAGACAAGAATTGTATCGAAACAGTTATCTTCACTGTCTGCAATCATGCGTTGAAAGTCAGGACGCTTATCCGTCGTGGCACTAAATGCACGGTCTATATACTCTCTCACGATGAACATGTCATTTTCTGCGGCGTATTTCTTACATTCAGCGATCTGTCCTTCAATGGACATCTCGGTTTGCTTATCGGAACTGTATCTAGCGTATATGACTGCGTTTTTCATATTGTTTTTCTCCTTTCATCATTTCGTATGGCTGCTTGCTGTGCAGATCCTTCCCGAGAACCAGTTCCATGCAGAAAGTGATGAACTCATCGAGGAATTCCACCCATGCTTTGTACCACTCTTCGCCCGGGAGTTTGCGTGAGCGATTTACCATCACGCTGAGGACCTTAGTAGCTCCGGCAAGGACATTGCGGAAGGCGTAAGCGTCATATTTGCCTTGCGTCTTCGTTCGTGATTGCCGGATCGGTTCTGTCACCAGTTTTCGCTTCACTATGAGAAGACTGTCCTGGGGGACGCGCCATGCTCTTGCAAGGTCTACCTTCTTGTTCCACTCGTCCCGGAGACGGTTGTCCTCGCGGATCTCAGCCGCTCGGGGGTTGTTCTTCCCAATCTTCTTGGTCGGGAGATAAGCACTGTTCTTCGGAAAGACGAACATCTGCGTCTTTTCGGAGAGATAGAGATTCATGAGACTGGTGAAGAACCCCTTCGCTTCTTCAAGAAAGGCTTTGTCTTTGAAGATGGGATCCTTCTTTTCAAAGCGGTGCTTCTCATAGACTTCGCCTTTGGGGATCATGGTGTAACCGGAGAGCAGATTGCCTTTCTCATCGGTGGCTTCTTTCTTGGTGCGAACATGATGCCCCTGCGGATCATAGTAGCGGTTCCTCGTGGCGATTTTTATTTCCGGCTCAGCCAGTTCTCTTCGCTCCGCATAGATCATGTGGATGTGGAAGTTGGTCATGGCCTTGTTGTGGTGAAGGGCGGCAGTGCATTCCACACCGTACTTTTCCTTGTAACTATCCACGAAGTGCTTCAGCAGTTCTTCGTGATCATACCGATACATCTCGACCGGAAGAGCAATGATGAACTCTCTCGCTTCGATGCAGTCTCCGGTTGTGCCGTGCTTGAGAAAGTCCCGCTGGTTTTCTTCGGCAAGGTCTACCCAAAATCCTACCGGTGCTGTGTCATAAGTGGCATAGAGGTGTTCCTGTCTTTCTTCGCTGCTTATATAGTCAATGCGGCCGGCAAGATTCTTTAGTGAACTTTGCCTGACATAGCATATGTTTTTCATTCCGTAATACCTTCTTTCTTTCCATATTTCTTATTCGATTCATGTATGGCCCCGCAGGGCGAAATCCCGTAGAACGAACCCGCAGGGTTTGTGCGAGGGGTGTATTTCGCTCTCAGACGGCGAGGCCTCAGTTGACTCTTAGGGGTTGCATAATCCTGTCTTTATGCGGTGTTCCGATAACTAGCGGTTTCGTTACTATATCCCTATAAGCGGCGATCCGTTTTGATGAGTTGCGTTCAAGTCCTGTCTTTGCCGCCGGGAGCAGTCTGAGCAGTAACTCTAAATCTGTTATAGTTATCGGTTTCGTTGGTTGTTCAACTATCGTTTTCGTTTGTTGAGTACCATCCGACTTGGTGTTTTCGCTATCGCTTTCGATAGTTATTCTCTCGGTTCTTTCTGTGTTACAACTATCGGTTTCGGCAGAGCTTATATCTATACCATACGAGGTGATATTCGTTTTCGCTTTCTTCTGCTGCCTGAGGTCGTTCTCGAATGCCTTCTTGATCTCTTTAGCTTCTTCTGCAGTACGTATGCTTTTCCATCCATCTATGAGACGATAGACATTCGGTCTTCTTTCCAGACCGCCGTGTTCCTCGACCCGGATGAAACCAAATCTCTCCAGCATCATGAGCGCCCGGGAGACGGTGTTGGTCCGCATACCCTTGGACGTGAATGTGGAGTACGGACAGACGATCTTGTCGCCGGTATAGATGCCTTTGTACTCCTGCATTAGGATTGTGTATGCTTCTTTGGCAGCTGCACTGAGAGCGATATACGCCGGCGAGTTCAACAGATCATCGAAGAGTACGACATAGTGCGTGTGCCAAGTCCCTGCCGTTGCAAATGAGGGCGGTGGTGACTTCTTCTTTCTTCCCATGACTTACGCCGCCTTTTGATTCGCACTGACCTTTGCCAAGTTTTCTTCAAGAGATGCAAGGATTAACGCCAGGTCATTTGGATCGCCCAAATGGTAAACGGCGCTCGTTGGGCTGGTCTGCTTGCCATATCTTTTTTGGAGTCGATATAGTTCCGGCATGATTGCTCTTGCAAACACATTCATTTGATCTTTGTTCAGCTGGTTCATATGGGTCTCCTTTCTGGTGTTCTTATTTATCTGTATCGGTACCCATATGGTACAGTAACAATTATGTATCGTCAATAGAAACCGATACAAATTAGATACTTTTCTCATTGAATTGCAGTACCTGATATGCTATCCTTTATACGTAAACGCATTAGAAAGCGAGGTTTTTCAATGGCTATAGGTGAACGTATTCGCTGGTTCCGCAAACGGCATGGTCTGACGCAACGTGAACTTGGATTGAAGCTGGGATTCACTAATAAGACAGCCGACTTGCGCATCCGCCAGTATGAAACAGGACTCCGCAATCCAAAAGAAGGCACGATCAAAGATCTTGCCCAGGTTTTTGATGTTGCCGAAGAAGCATTGGCAGTACCGGACATAGATAGTTATATTGGTCTCATGCACACGTTATTCGCTTTGGAAGATTTGTATGGCCTTACCGTAACGAAATTGGACGGGCAGATTTGCCTTATGCAAAACCGCGATTATCCGGGATATAGTCTTTCGTTGGCGGATGATTTGAATGCCTGGTATGAAACGAAAGATAGATGGCAAAGTGGTATCATACGGAAGGAAGAGTATGATCTGTGGAGATATAACTACCCTGTTGAAAAAGCAATTTCAGATCAGATGCATCGTGATTCTCTAAAGAAGTCAAGAAAGCAACGTTAGATTGAGGTGCTTATGGCCAAATTGATTGTTGGCGTAAATGACCTAGCAACATTACATCCCGAATTAATAAGCGAGTGGAATGCCCAAAAGAACGACGAACTGGATCCGTCGTCAATTACTTGTGGATCAAATCGACGAGTCTGGTGGATCTGCAATAAAGGCCACGAGTGGCAAGCAACGATATCTGAAAGAACCAGAAAACGCCCCTCTGGATGCCCTTATTGTGCACATAAAAGGGCTATTCTTGGCGTCAATGATTTGGTGACGACACATCCGGAACTCTTGCAGGAATGGGATTATGAAAAGAATAAAGACCTCCATCCCCAGACGCTGATTGAAGGTTCTAACAAAAGTGTTTGGTGGAAATGCGTGCGTTGTGGTCATGAATGGAAAGCGACAGTCGCATCGCGAACAAAGGGTAGTGGCTGTCCTGAGTGCAGTAGTGGAGTTGGGACTTCATTTCAAGAACAAACAATCTATTTTTATATCAAAAAAATCTTCCCTGATGCTATCAATGGCTATTCGCCTGAGTGGGAAAAATCAAAATATGAATTCGACATTTATATCCCTAAGCTAAACCTTGGTATTGAGTATGATGGCCAACGTTGGCATCAGAATTCGAGTAAAGACGCAAAGAAAACTGCGTGGGCAATAAGAAATGGTGCCAAACTAATTAGAGTGCGCGAACCCAAGTGTCCACTATTACAGGATGGGAGCTATCAAGTATTAATTACTAAACTCGATAGTAATTATATCTATTTAGAGAAGGCAATCGAGTCCGTCTTTGAAATCATTTCCGAATTATATGGGATTGATTGTTTGACTACTATCAATGTTCAAAATGACTTCCAACAAATACTCGCCACATATGAGAAGAGTAAACACAATGAATCTTTGTTGGCCGTTAATCCCGTAGTTGCTCGTGCTTGGGATTACAAGAAAAATGCGTTTCTAACTCCAGATAGAGTTACGGCGCATACGTCTAAGCGTGTTTGGTGGTTTTGTGATACCTGTGGTCAGTCTTCTTTACAGTCAGTCGCTAGCCGGGTGAGTGGTGTGGGTTGTCCATATTGTTCTGGAAAGAAGGTACTTAAAGGGTTCAACGATCTTGAAACCGTGGCCCCCACCTTGGCTAAAGAATGGAACCAAAAAATGAACGGAGCACTTAGACCGTCCGAGGTGACACAATCGGCACGGAAAGCCGTTTGGTGGACTTGCAGAAAATGTGGCTATGAATGGCGTGCCGCAATATATAGTCGCTCTTCAGGAGTTGGGTGTCCTGCCTGTGCCAAAAAGGTTGTTTGGGTTGGCCACAATGATTTGGCGACAACTAATCCCCAACTCGCTAAAGAATGGGATTATGAGCGAAACAAGCCAATTACTCCAGAAGAAGTGACGAACGGAACGCATCAAAAGTTTTGGTGGATATGTGCAACGTGCGGCCACAATTGGAAGACGTCCGTTGTTGGAAGAGGCAGGGGTTCTGGTTGTCCAAAATGTGCAATAGATACCATGCGCACTAAGTCACAGCGGCAGAACCTTATACTCGGTGAAACAGATTTATCATCGACTCATCCTGAATTGGTTTCTGAATGGGATCAAGTTAAAAACAGCCCTTTGACACCGCAAGATGTTACCGCTGGAAGTGGTTTAAAAGTATGGTGGATATGTAATGAGTGTGGGCATAAATGGAGTGCTGTTATTCAAACGAGAACTGCTGGAGGTGGGTGCCCCGAATGCCGGCGAAAGAAAATGGCTGTATTCATAAAAAAGAGGTCATTGAAACAGGGCGTCAATGATTTGGCCTCCGTTGCACCAGAGTTATTAGGTGAGTGGGATTTCGAAAGAAATCAATCTATGGATCCAACAACTGTTACTGCAGGGTCCGCATCAAAAGCGTGGTGGATTTGTAAAACATGCGGTTACAAGTGGAAAGCTATAATAGCCAACAGAGTAAGAGGTGTAGGGTGCCCTGTCTGTGCCAATAAAACAGTTTGGGCAGGTCATAACGATTTAGCGACCACTAATCCGGATTTATTAGAAGAATGGGATTATGAACGAAATTCCCCATTATTGCCACAAGAGTTTACTGTCGGCAGCGGAAAAAGAGTGTGGTGGAAGTGCAAAGAGTGTGGGTATGAATGGCAAACCTCGGTTTCCCATAAAAGGGGATGCCCAGCCTGTTCAAATAGAGCAGTTTGGCAAGGACATAACGATTTGAAGACTACTAACCCGGAATTAGTCGAAGAATGGGATAAGGAAAAGAACCTGCCTCTTACAGTTGAAACAGTCACTGCAGGGAGTGGGAAACGTGTCTGGTGGAAATGTAAAGAATGTGGTTTTGAATGGCAAGCAAGAATCGTTGATAAAGGGCAAGGGGCAAGATGCCCCAATTGTACCAATATACCGATAGAGCGCAAGGATAACGATGGCAAAAACACATGAACAATTCGTAACGGAGTTGTTAACGATCACTCCATCGATTGAGGTGATTGGGCACTATACAAGGGCGCACGATCGTATTGCAGTGAGATGTAAAGAGTGTGGCAAAGAATGGACGCCACTGGCATATCAGCTCACCGCTGGGCGTGGTTGCCCTCATTGTAGTGCAGTAAGAGCTGCAAATCATAGATCTGGGACAAGGCGAAGAAAAGGTCTGCAAGAATTCATTGACGAAATGAAAGCAATTGATTCGACAATTGAAGTGGTTGGAGAATACAAGAATAACAAGACACCCATAAGATGTCATTGTCTTCGATGCGGTACGAATTGGGCGGCCGTTCCAAATTCTTTATTGAATGGTCATGGTTGCCCCCG
Organism: Clostridiales bacterium; assembly: GCA_040307715.1. Classification (GTDB taxonomy): domain Bacteria; phylum Bacillota; class Clostridia; order Peptostreptococcales; family Anaerovoracaceae; genus RUG13615. The sequence continues at coordinate 15,673 of JAWRJC010000112.1, forward strand.
ATGTGCCAAGTCCGGAACAAGTTTCATGGAGCAGTTTATCTTATTGTGTTTCCGAAGAGCGCTAGGAGAAGAGAATGTTCTCTCAAGAGATAAGACCACTATAGGCATGGAGCTGGATATATTAATACCTGCTAAGCAAGCTGCTTTCGAACCCGGGAATTGGTTTCTTCATAAAAGGTGGATAAAGAGGGATACATTAAAGCGCCAAAAGTGTGCTGAAAAAGGTATTCGGCTTATCACAATTTATGACAATTATCCCTCGGATAACAAGGCCCCTTTTGAGTATGACTGTATAACGTATTCAAAGGACTATAACGTTGCTGACCATGTTGATATAAGGAAACTGGTAAGTCGGTTATTTAAGATGATCCATGTCAAATATGACTTCTCGGAAGATGACTGGAATGAGATCACTAATGAAGCATATTTGAATTCTCGTGCGCGTACTCATGAGCAGTTTGTTGAGGAACTATCAAGAATTGCTCCTGATATTATGGCGGTGGGTAAATATGTAAATGCAAACAAACGGATGCGAGTGCGTTGTAAAGTTTGTGGTTTTGAATGGGATGCGGTTCCAGCCAGCTTATTATCAGGAGACGGTTGCCGAAAATGCGGTACCAAGACGGCACACAAGAAGTTTTTAAAGTCCCAGGAAGAATTTGTTTCAGAAGTCAAGCAAGTGAATCCATCAATAGAAATTATCGGTTTGTATAGTGGCCGGCATTCTCCAGTTGCCGCAAGATGTTTGGTTTGTGGTTATGAATGGACTCCACAAGCGAGCAGCCTTTTACGCGGATCCACCCATAAAGGAGCCAAGACCATGCACAAGAAATTAGAGGGCAAGTAATAAGACTAATTATGAAAAAATTAACCACTGAAGAGTTCATAGCGAAAGCAAGAATAGTCCATGGAGACAAATACGATTACTCCAAAGTGGACTATAAAGGCACGGACAAAAAGGTGATTGTAATATGCCCGATTCACGGGGAGTTCCTAGCGATTCCCCATAATTTCCTTCAAGGGCACAATTGCCCTGCTTGTAGTGGTCGGGAACGAGTGACAAGAGAAATCTTTATTTCGAGGTCAGATAAGGTACATGCAAAACGATACGACTATTCCAGGGTCGATTATAAAGGGCTAAATGAACCGGTATGTATTCTTTGTCCTATCCACGGTGAATTTTGGCAAAAGCCAGCTGCACATATGAGAGGAAATGGATGCCCCAAGTGTTTTGGCTCACCTAAATCAACAACAAAAGAATTCATTAAAAAGGCGCGGCAGAAATATGGTAATCGTTATGATTACTCTAAAGTTGACTATCAGGGGAATAAGGTGAAAGTATGCATCGTTTGTCCGGAGCATGGAGAATGGTGGGTAACACCTAATAACTTTTTGCGTGGATCCCGGTGCCCTGGTTGCTTTGGTACTCCTAAATATACCAATGAAGAGTTTATTACAATGGCAAAGGAGGTCCATGGTGAAAAGTATGATTATTCACAAGTTCAGTACGATGGATTAAGCCGTAAGGTTACAATTGTTTGTCCAATACATGGTCCTTTCACTCGAAGAGCAGCGTCACACTTGAAGGGCGTAGGATGCCCTGAATGCAGCGGACTTGTGCCTGTCACGAAAAGTGTTTTTCTGAAGAAGTCCAAGGCTAATCACGCAATTCAGTATGACTATTCGAAGGTGGAGTTTAGTAAAAGCACTGAGAAGGTATGCATCATTTGCCCTAAGCACGGAGAGTTTTGGCAAAACGTTTATTACCACATGAGGGGCGGCAACTGCCCTAAATGTGCAGGCGGGATGAAGTTGACAACAGAAATATTTATAGATCGCGCTAAAGCTGTGCATGGCGAAAAATATGACTATTCAAAGGTAGAGTATAAGAATTACTCGACAAAGGTTTGTATTATTTGCCCTGATCATGGTGAGTTCTGGCAGACACCCAACAACCACCTGTTTGGTGCGGGATGCCCGGTCTGCCCCCAAAGTAATCTGGAAGGTGAAGTAAGGCAATTCCTCGAAAGCCATGGCATTGAGTTTGAGCAAGAGCGCAGCTTCGAATGGCTTCGGTATCAAAAGAAACTGTTCCTTGATTTCTATTTGCCTGAATATAGTATTGCAATCGAGTGTCAAGGAGGGCAACACTTTTTCCCGGTAGACATGTATGGCGGAGAGAAGTTCTTTGAAGACACAGTAAAACGCGATGCCATAAAGCGAGATCTGTGTAAGAAGCATGGTATTCTCCTCCTATATTTCTCAAATGCAAGAGTTGAATACCCGTATCCGGTTATTGAAACTTTCTCTTCACTCTTGGAATCAATTCAGCAAAGAGCGATGATAGAGGTGCCTAAACAGCTTGATATGTCCCGCTGGATTAACAAGGGTTGATATAGTATCGATATATGTAAAAACACTCTTAGAATGAAAAAATGTGCCCCTTTTCACCCCGAAAAGGGGCCTTTTTTCATGGGTATGATCCCTGCGATTCAGATACGAAAAAACGGCCCTGCGGCCGTCCCTTCTTACTTCTTGAGTTTGACTATCGTGGCATATCCGCCTCGGTAGAACAAGAAGTTCTTAAATTGTTGTGTTGGTACCCGGTAGGGGAGTCGAACCCCTGATTCAGCCGTGAGAGGGCTGCGTCTTGACCACTTGACCAACCGGGCACGTGTGCCGCTTTCATCAGCGGCAAGATGTAGTATACTATGGAATCGTGGCTGTGTCCACGTTTTTTTCGCATTTTGTAGACTTTTTCTTTCCTGCGTGACAAGGTATGCAGATTGTTTGAATGTTGTCAAATACTACCAGAGTGTGGGTAAAACTCTCTCAACAGGCGGTTTCGAAATAGTCTGAAAACTATTAGAATGTGCTCAATAAACTCAATTGGGAGTTGCGCGGCGCCAAGGACAACCAGTGAGTGGAAGCTTACAGTAAAGATGTTAAAAGGAGAACGAGGATGAAACCGGAAGTAGAGTTCAAAGAAACCGTACGTTATGATCTGACCGGCCGTGCCGCCCTGATCACGGGCGGTGCCAGCGGACTTGGTCTGGCAACTGCACGCAAATTCCTGTCCAGCAACGGCCGTGTTGTGATCGCAGACTACAGCAAGAATGTGCTGGAAGTCGCCAAGCATCTGGCGGCCCAGTACGGGAAAGGGTATGTATACGGCATCCAGTGCGATGTGACGAATGAAGAGGACATCGAGGCAGCTGTGAATCTTTGTGTAGATAAATTTGGTGAACTCGATATTCTGGTCGCTTCCGCAGGCATCGGCGGGACGAACAATTCAATTGCGGATGAGACGCTGGAGAACTGGAACAAAGTCAACCAGGTCGATTATACGGGAGTTATGCTGTCGAACAAGCACGCGATTTCACAGTTCCGCAGACAGGGCAACGGCGGTGCGATCGTCAATCTCGCTTCCATGTTCGGCCTTGTCGCTGTCCCGTCCAATATTGCTTACTCGGCTGCGAAAGGCGGCGTCGTCAACCTGACAAAAGCTGCCGGCAGTGCGTACGCAGACGAGGGGATCCGCGTCAACTGTGTATGCCCCGGTGTCATCAACACCCCGCTGGTCCCGGAGGATCAGAAAGAAATGTACCGCAAACTGCATCCCATGCACCGTATCGGTGAAGATTTTGAGGTCGCGGCAATCATTACTTTCCTGGTCAGCGATGACGCAAGATTCATTACCGGTGCGGCGATCCCGGTTGACGGCGGATACACCAGCGTCTGATCGTGATATCCGTTTCCGTTCTTCACCCCGGCTTCTGATATGCTTTCGCGAGTCTTGAAGCGATTCCGCGCAGATGATAGAATAAACTGAATTAATATTGGAAGCGATTCCTGTAACGTGAATATTGTGAAGAACGAGGAAAGAAAATGATCCATTATCAGAGTACGAGAGGCAGCAGATACATCAAGACGTCGGCGCAGGCCATCATCCAAGGCATCGCCGAGGACGGCGGGCTGTACGTCCCCAACGAGATCCCGGCACTGCCGTTCGAGATCAAGGAGATGGTCGGCAAGCCCTACAAGGATGTCGCGTTCGCGATCCTGCAGGCCTTCTTTGAAGATTTCACCGACGAAGAACTCAAGCGCTGCGTGGACGGCGCGTACGACGAGAAGTTCGACACCGAAGAGATCGTCCCGATCGTGAAGGCGGAAGATGCCTACTTCATGGAGCTTTACCACGGCAAGACCGCAGCGTTCAAGGACATGGCGCTGTCCATCATGCCGTACCTGCTGAAGACGGCCATGAAGAAAGAGAAGGAAGACAAGCGCGTCTGCATCCTGACCGCGACCTCCGGCGATACCGGCAAAGCGGCGCTCGAAGGATTCGCGGATCTGCCCGGCACCGAGATCATCGTCTTCTACCCGAAAGACGGCGTCAGTGAGGTGCAGCAGCGCCAGATGATCACCCAGACCGGCAAGAACACGCACGTCTTCGCGATCGAGGGCAACTTCGACGACGCGCAGACCGGCGTGAAGAAGATCTTTGACGACGAGTCGTTCAACGACGATCTCCGCGAAGAGGGCTACAAGCTTTCCTCCGCGAACTCCATCAACATCGGCCGTCTCGTCCCGCAGGTCGCATACTACGTCTACGGCTACCTGAAGCTCATCGAGCGCAAGGTCATCAAAGAGGGCGACGAAATCAACGTCATCGTCCCGACCGGCAACTTCGGCAACATCCTCGCGGCGTACTACGCGGGCGAGATGGGCATCCCGGTCAAGAAGTACATCTGCGCGAGCAATGAGAACAACGTCCTCACGGATTTCATTGCAACCGGCACCTACAACCTGCACAGAGATTTCCACCTGACCAGCTCGCCTTCCATGGACATCCTGATCTCCAGCAACCTCGAACGTCTGCTGTATCATCTGTCCGGCGGCAACGGCAAGGAAATCAAAGGGCTCATGGAATCGCTCAAGAAGAACGGCAAGTACACCG
>JAWRJC010000113.1:0-13954 GCA_040307715.1 Clostridiales bacterium
GGCGAGGATAAGATCGCTCTGTTCGTCATCCTGCTCATCCAGCTGCACAACAAGGATCTGTATTTCAACATGGTTCAGCACACTGGAAGCGGCGACGAAATGCGTGCTTTCCTGCGGGAGTGCGAGATCGATGCGGAGTACGTGGAGAAGATCGATGAAACGCTTAATCTGGGTGTTTTCGACGATGACGCTTCCACACCGGAAACGGAGCGCAGTCTGCGATTCCTCAACCGTGAGAAGTTCTGCAAAAACCTCAAGGTGACATCGCAGATCACGAGCACCAACGGCGCGGACGACGCCGGGGCGCGAAAAGGCAGCGCTGAAGGGATGCGGATCGGCGAATACGTGCGGCACAATCTGGGGATCCTCATTAATGAGAACAAACTCAGCAAGGAAATGGTCCACAACCTGCAGAAGAAGAGCTGGTGTGAGATCAACCTGCACCTGCAGTATCCGTTCCTCAAACACCGCAAACCAAACCGCACGCGGCACGAACAGATCGAGGACGGCTTTGGCCACACGATCTACTGGGTCAAGCCCGTCGTGATCCGTGAAAAAGAATATTATGTCTGCAATCAATGGTACGAGCCGATGCGGCCGTATTTCGAGATGTGGCTGGACACCGTGAAGGGCGAGTGAGGAACTACTGCTAAAAGTGCCCGTTGCCAGGAAAGCCGGCGGCTGAGGACTCATGCGAAGGGCGAATCCCCCGTGAAATAAAAAACAGTGTGCTTTTTCAAGCCTTTTTTTCTTCAATAAGCACACATACTGCGATTCAGCGCGAAGAAACTTGCTATATAGTAGTGAAAAGGGGAAAACGATACCACTGGATTTTGTTGGCATAGGCGGCGTGGCTGTTTGGATGGGGCGCAGAGTATACATTCAGCTGAAGAGAGCAGGTTCTGTGTGCTTTTTTGCCTGATTCTTCGCAAATAATCACACTGATTACTGTTTTGCGATGGCATATGACGATGGCCCGCTGCGGACACGGTCTGCGAACGATCGGAGCATGGGATGCCGGGGCTTGCAACAGGGCAAGGCAAGAAGAAATACTATGAAATGGAGGAAAGAAAGATGAATTATGATGTAGCGATCATCGGAACAGGTCCCGCGGGAATCGCGGCGGCGCTGACGCTCGGTCTGCACAACAAGACCATCGCGTGGTTCGGCTCGGCGGAACTGAGCGCCAAGGTCGGCAAGTCCGAAAAGATCGCCAACTATCCGGGTGTTCCGATGGTCTCCGGGCAGGATCTGAATGCGGCGTTCCGCGCGCAGATCGAGGAGGCCGGTCTGGAGATCATCGACAAACAGGTCCAGACAATCATGCCGATGGGCAACGCTCTGATGGTGCAGGCGGGCATGGATGTCTACAACGTTAAGACGGTCCTGCTGGCGACCGGCGCGGTGAGCGGCAAGGGGTTCCCCGGCGAGGAATCGCTCCTCGGCAACGGTGTGAGCTACTGCGCGACCTGCGACGGATTCCTGTACAAGGGCAAAAGGATCGCCGTATACTGCGGCGCGCCGCGGTTTGAGCACGAAGCGGTGTATCTCGCGGAAATGGCGGAGCATGTGTATCTGTACACGCCGTATGCGATCGGGGCCGGTAACGGTGGCGATGGCAGCACAAGCGCGTTCCCGGAGAATGTCACGGTCAACGACGGCAAGCTGAAGGAGATCCTTGCGGGCGAGCCGGCGGAAGGCGTATTCGGCGGGCCCAGGGTCAACGGCATCGCCCTGACCGACGGCAGGACCGTGGACGTGGACGGCGTGTTCGTCTTGCGGGATGCGGTCGCACCGGCTTCTCTGGTCAAGGGACTTGAAGTTGACGGCGCGCATATTATTGTCGACCATGAAATGAGAACGAACGTCAAAGGCGTTTACGCAGCGGGCGACTGCACAGGGCGGCCGTACCAGATCACCAAAGCGACAGGCGAGGGCAACACCGCAGCACACAGCATCATCGAGTACCTGCGCGAAATCGAACAGTAGTGTTACAGTTGGCGTCAATGCGGCGCACCGCGCTGCAGCGACCGCAAAACAGAAGGTGAATGAGATGGAAAGAGAACTGTACAACACATTCGTTGAGATCCTCAAGCAGGAACTCGTCCCGGCGATGGGATGCACGGAGCCGATCGCAGTGGCGTACGCGGGCGCGATCGCAAGAGAGACGCTCGGCAAGATGCCCGAGAAGGTCGACCTCATCGTCAGCGGGAATATCATCAAGAACGTCAAGAGCGTCATCGTCCCGAACACGGGCGGCCGCAAGGGCCTCCGCACGGCGGTCTGCGCGGGCATCTGCTACGGCAAGGCGGACAAGCAGCTCGAAGCGATCAGCGTCGTGACGCCGGAGCAGCTGGCGGAGCTCGATTCCTATATGGAAACCGTGGAGTTCTCGGTCAGCCGCTCGACTTTGCATTGCCCGTTCGACCTGCAGGTGCGCGTCTATGCGGGGGAAGACGAAGCCTATGTGCATATTTTCTCCAAGCACACCAATGTCGTCGAGGTTTCGAAGAACGGCGAGAAGATCGTCGATGTGCCGTTCTCGGATGAAACGGTCCCGGTTCCGGAGAGCCGCAAACTCCTTTCGATCGAGCGGATCGTTGAATTCGCCAACGAGGTGGATATCGAGGATGTCCGGCCGATCCTGTCGCGGCAGATCGAGTACAATATGGCCATTTCGAGGGCCGGCATGGAAGGCAACTACGGTGCGCACATCGGCAAAACGCTGCTCCTGTCGTACAGCAACTGCGTCCATAACCGCGCCAAGGCGTATGCGGCAGCTGGATCCGACGCGCGTATGAACGGCTGCGAACTGCCGGTCGTCATCAACTCCGGCAGCGGCAACCAGGGTATGACGGTCTCGATCCCGGTCGTGACGTATGCGGAAGAACTCGGCTCCAGCGAGGAAAAACTCTATCGCGCGTTGGTCATCTCCAACCTCGTCGCGATCCACATCAAAACCGGCATCGGTGCGCTCTCCGCGTACTGCGGGGCGACGAGCGCGGGCGCCGGTGCAGGTGCGGGTGTCTGCTATCTGTACGGCGGCAACCAGGAGCAGATCGCGCATACGATCGTCAATACGCTCGCGATCAACTCCGGTATGATCTGCGACGGTGCGAAGTCCAGCTGCGCGGCCAAGATCGCGTCGGCGGTAGAGGCGGGCCTGCTCGGCATGCAGATGAACATGTACGACAACCAGTTCTACGGCGGCGACGGCATCGTCATCAAGGGTGTCGAGAACACCATCAAGGCGGTCGGTGAACTCGCGCGCGAAGGCATGCGCAGCACCGACGACAAGATCATCGATATCATGATGAAATAGCGCCGTGCGGGCGCTGTGGCAACGCGCAGCGACCTTGCACGTTCGCGCAGTAAGGCGCAGCAACATTGCACGTTCGCGCAGTAAGGCGCAGCAACATTGGGAATGCAGGAAAATGAAGTTTAACATTCGTAAAGCCGAAAAAGCAGATTATCCGTTCATCCTGCGGGTGAACGAAGAAAACGTCGAAGTGCTCGCGCCGATGGACGAGGCGCGGCTCGATAAGTTCATGGCCGATGCGGAGATGCTGATGGTGGCGGAAGCGGTCGGCGAGCGTACTGACGCAGCGGGCGAAACTGCTGCTTCTGCAAGCGAAACCGCAGCAGGTGCTGCGGGCACGCCGGCGGCGTTCCTCATCGCGCTCCGGGAAGGCGTGGACTGGTACGACAGCGAGAACTACCGCTGGTTTTGCGGGCAGTACCCGTCGTTCCTGTACGTCGACCGGATCGTCATTGACGCACCGTTCCGCAAGCAGGGGCTCGGGCGCGCGTTATACGAAGCGGTCTTCGCACAAGCGCGCGCGACCGGCGTGTCTGTCGTGACGGCGGAGATCGACACGATCCCGTACAATGAAGCCAGCCTGGCGTTCCATGAGGAAATGGGATTTTGCGAGGTCGGCGAGCAGTTCGTGCGCGGCGGGACGGTCAAGGTGTCGCTGCAGGCAGCGGATCCTTACGGGAAGGCTTGATGATGAAACGGATCGAAAAAAGGATCGGTGCGGCAAATTGTTATCTTTACGGCTGGGAAGAGGAGGCACTCTGCAGACAGTCTGCAGCGGTGCCGCTTTTGATCCAGCCGGCAGATGACCACGATCTGGAAGTGCTGGACAATGAAGCAGCGGAGATCGAACGGCTTTACGGCGGCGCATTCCGGCTGGCCGCTTTCAAAGTAGATAACTGGAACGACGACCTCTCTCCGTGGGAGGCACCGCCGGTCTTCAGGAAAGAGGGATTTGGCGGCGGCGCGGCGAAGACGCTCGCGTTTATTGAGAATGAACTGCTGCCTGCGCTGCAGGAGATGACCGGAAGGCAGGAAGGCGGGTTGGCCGGCAGGCAGAACGTTGCGCCGGGTGCGCCGGTCATCCTCGGCGGGTATTCGCTCGCCGGTCTTTTCGCGCTGTGGGCGGGGACGCAGACGGAGCGATTCTCCGGCATTGCGGCGGCATCACCGTCCGTGTGGTTCCCCGGGTGGATCGAGCACGCGGAAGAGTATTGGCAAGGTGCCGGTGCGGCGGGTTCTTCGCAGCGGATCTATCTGAGCCTCGGCGACAAGGAGGAAAAGGCGCGCAATCCCGTTATGGCGCGCGTCGGAGACTGCATCCGCCGGCAGCAGGAGATCCTGGCGGCAGCAGGCATTGAAAACACGCTCGTATGGGAGCAGGGCAACCATTTCCGGGAGCCGGACCTGCGTACGGCGCGGGCGTTCGCATGGGTGCTGAAAGGACTGTGCGCGGCGGCAAAGTGATAGAAGGGGTGGATGATGATTTACACAGACATGACGAAGAAGGCGATCCGCCTGATGTTTGATTTGCACAAAGACCAGACGGACAAGTCCGGGCTGCCGTACGTGTTCCATCCGTGGCACGTGGCGGAGAGCATGGACGACGAACTCCCGGCGGTCGTGGCGCTGCTGCACGATGCGGTGGAAGATACCGACCTGACGATCGAAGATGTGCGGGCGGCGGGTTTTCCGGAGGACGTCGTGGAAGCGCTCGGCTGCATGACGCACGACGACAGTGTGCCATACATGGAGTACGTGAAAGCGCTGGCGCCGAATGCCATCGCGCGCAAAGTGAAGCTGGCGGATCTTGCGCACAATGCGGACCTGACGCGGCTTGATGCACCGTCCGGGGAAGACCTCGCGCGCCGGGAGAAGTATCTGCAGGCGATCGCGTACCTGGAGGCATATCAGTAAACTGCCGCGCACACCGCATCCCCAGCAATCCGCTGCGCACAACAACTCTTGTTGGCAAGGCGATGCGCACGTCCGACCGCCAAGCATTCGCGCATCGTCACCGCAAATCGAAAAAGAGTGTGCGAAAAACAGAAAAAAAGCCTGTATTAGCACACTGGAAAAAGAAAAACGTCCGAAAAAGAGCGATTCCGAGCCTGTTTAGTTGACATAAATTGCAATGAAGGCACACTTTTGGATGGTTTTGCGGTTGTTCAGGATGAAAAAGTGCGCTGAACTGCAGATCAGTGTGCGAAAACCGGTTTTTTGAAAGAAATCCGCACACTGGATTCGGAATTCCGTGGGAGAGATACCGTCAAGCAGCGAAGTGGCGGAAATGGACGGCCGGAAATCAGGAATCACCAAAAAAGTGTGCTATACTGAAACGGACGGCAGGTTTGCTGGCTGTTTGAAGAAGGAATAGAAAGCGCCTGCCTGGTGCTGATGAATAGAAAGCGCCTGTTTGGTGCCGGTCGATAGAAAGCGCCCAAAGAAGTCATTGAACGGAAAGCGCCCGTAAGGGCGGTTGTGATATAAGGAGAAAAAGATGGCGGAAATCAAGTGCCCGCACTGCGGGAAGGTGTTCCAGGTCGATGAGAGCGGGTATGCGCAGATCCTGCAGCAGGTCCGTGATCATGTGCTGGAAGAGGAACTGAAAAAGCGCGAGGAGGAGATGCGCCGCGCCAAGGAGCAGGATCTTGAGATCGCGCGGATGGAGCAGGAAAAGGTGCACGCCGATGAACTGGCGGTGAAGGAGAAATCGTTCTCCGACAAGATCGCCGAGCAGGAGAAGGCGCTGGCCGAGGCGACACGTGAACTGGAACAGTTGAATACCGAGAAAGAACTCGAACTGGAGCGGCTTTCGGCGGCGAAGGATAAAGAGATCGAACAGCTCAAGGCGCAGCTCGCGAACAGCGAGAACGAGAAGAAACTCGCTGTGACGGAGGCTGTCCAGGCGAAGACGCAGGAACTCGCGGACAAGAACACAGCCTACATTGAACTGCAGGGCAAGTTCGACGCGGAGGTCGCCAAGCTGCAGGGCGAGATCACGAGCAAGTCGTCCGAGGCTGAGCTCAAGGAAAAATCGCTCAAGGAGCACTATGCGGAGCTGCTGAAGGAAAAAGACGAGCAGATCGATTACTATAAGGATTTCAAGGCGCGCCAGTCGACCAAGATGGTCGGCGAGAGTCTCGAGCAGCACTGTCTCAACGAATTCAACGCGATCCGCATGACGGCGTTCCCGAACGCGTACTTCGACAAGGACAACGACGCCCGGACCGGCAGCAAGGGGGATTTCATCTTCCGCGAGGCAGATGAGGAAGGTGTGGAGTACATCTCTATCATGTTCGAGATGAAGAACGAGATGGACACGACCGCGACCAAGCACAAGAACGAGGATTTCTTCAAGGAGCTGGACAAAGACAGGAACGAGAAGGGGTGCGAGTATGCGGTGCTGGTGAGCCTGCTGGAATCGGACAGTGAACTTTACAATAACGGTATTGTTGACGTCTCTTATAAGTACCCGAAGATGTACGTCATCCGGCCGCAGTTCTTCATTCCGATGATCACGCTGCTGCGGAATGCGGCGCGCAATTCGCTGCAGTACCAGAGAGAACTGCAGATCGTGAAGAACCAGCAGCTTGACATCCTCCACTTCGAGGACAATATGAATGACTTTAAGGACAAGTTCGGCCGCAATTACCGTATCGCGAGCGAAAAGTTCCAGACGGCGATCGACGAGATCGACAAGACCATCGACCACCTGGAGAAAACCAAGAAAGCACTGCTCTCCTCGGAGAACAACCTGCGGCTGGCCAACGACAAAGCCCAGGATCTGTCGATCAAAAAACTGACGAAGAACGCCCCGAGCGTGGCGGCAATGTTCGAGGAGATCGAGGAATAACCGATGATGCCAAAAACCGCCTGCGGGCGGTTTTTCCTTATCCGGCGGACTGTTTTTCACAGCGGAATCGCGATGTCGCCTAGTGAGCGACCTGCAGAGGAAGAGCGATTCATATAATTAAGACAACAAGAGGACCGAGGCACTGAGGGAGGTTATTCGGACAGGAAGAACGGTAAAGTGGTATTGATCAAAGAAACTTGCGATCACAGAGTGCATGGTTTTGAAAATGTGGAGGGAAAGAAAATGAAAACGAAACTGACGAAAGAGGAAAAAAGAAAGATCGTCATGGAGGCGATGGACTATCTGCGGGAGTGCGAAGACGGCTTCGCGATCTCGACGAGTATGCTGCTGGAGGAACTGGGCTATGAGCCGGGGGAAATGGATGCGGGGGAGATCATGGATATCCATGCCGCCATTTTCAGGGAGGCAAAGCGTTATCACATTGAACTGGATATGTCCAGGCACGACGGTTTGATTGAGGGTTTGCCGGAGAATCTGGACTATGTCGTTCATAACAAGGAATCGCTCGGCCCAAAATGCCCGTACTGCGGGAGCCGCCATACAGCGCGGATTCTGTACGGAATGCCTTTGATGGATGAGCAGATGCGGCGCCTGGTCGATGAAAAGATTATCTTTATCGGTGGTTGTTTGATGTCGGATCGCAATCCGGACTACCATTGCAACGACTGCGGGAGAGCGTTCTGGTTCTTCGATTGCGCTGAAGAGGAAGAATAGACAGACATATGTATCGTCAAGTTGATCACTTAGACCCGGGTAAAATGGAGTATAATGGGTCTGTAAGAACACCACCAACCAATGCAGCGATCGATTGTCCGGGGTCGATTATTCTTTGCGCAGCACAGAGGACAGATGATGAACAAATATCTCAAATCGGCCGTCGGCATTCTGCTGATCGCCGCGATGGTGGCAGGGCTGATGCTTTTCAGAAACCACCAGCTCAGTGACAGACAGATCCTGACTGAGGACTATTTCAACGATTTCAACACGCCTTACGAGCTGGAAAAGCAGTATTCCGGGCTGGGCGATCACGAAGTCAGCAGCACCACGTATCCCTCCGACAGCAAGGCGGTCGGCAAGATCCATGTCTTCTATCCTTCGGAACTGGAGAGCCGCAGCGGTGTCTGGCCGATGGTCATGATCGTCAACCCCACAGATGTGCCTGCGGCAAAGTATCAGCAGTTCTTTGAGCGGCTGGCGTCGTGGGGATTTATCGTAGTCGGCTGCGATGACCGCGATCCGGGCACGGGAGAGTCGACCTCACAGATCCTCGATTATATGCTGGAAGAAAGCGATCTTTGCACGCGCATCGACCGGAGCAATATCGGCATTGCCGGGTATTCCCAGGGAGGCGCAGGCGCACTGGCGGCGGTGACGATGTACGACAACGGCGGTCTTTATAAGACCATCTTTACAGGAAGCGCCGTCAACCCGCAACTGGCGGCGAGCAAAGGGTGGGAGTACGATTTCACAAAAGTAGCGATTCCTTACTTCATGACGGCTTCCACCGGCAAAACGGATGATTCCGGCAATGGCGAGGCCGGGGAGGAATCGGCAGGCTACACGCCGCTGGCATCTCTGGTCGAGATCTACGACGGTATGAGCGCGAATGTCTGCAAGGTCCGCGGCCGGATCGCCGGGGCAGATCACTCGGGGATGCTGCTCCTGCCGGACGGTTACATGACGGCGTGGATGCTGTACCAGCTGCAGGACGATGAGGAGGCCGGCAAGGTCTTCCGCGGGGAGGACGCCGAGATCCTGCAGAACGACCACTGGGTGGACGTGGAGAAGACCCTGTAGCAATAAGAGAACATTATAAGGACTGACAGGAGGCGGGGATGAGCACATTGAGCACACATATCGGGGAAACGATCGGGATCATTCTGCTCTGGGCAGCGCTCATCGCTGCGTTCGTCTGGTTTCTGAAGTACAAGGAGATCAAGCGCAGCATCCTGAAAAAGCAGGTCGATAACATCCATCGAAGCACCGAAGCACTGCGGATCTGTTTCGATGATCTTTGCGTGACGAATGGCTTCACGGCGCTGCTCGACAAGACGTTCCGCGCCGAGAACTGGACGATCGTGCCGCAGACGCAGGTGGCGGAGTTCAGGACGCGCAATCCGTTCGGCGAGATCTTCGGTCTCAACGCGTACTGCTCGGTGTTCCGCAGCGGTGAGAAGGTGTACCAGTTCAACCGCGTCGTGCCGTCGATCGGCGACACGGAGGACATCTACATCAAGGCGCGCATCAATGAGGCCTTTGCCGCCCAGAAAGACTGGAAACAGATCCTGGGGCTCAAGAAAGACCATTATTCGGTCGGATTCCGGACGTACGAGTTCTACATCCCGGAGTCCAATCCTTTGTATTACGACGATGAAGTGCGCGCGGCGGTCGGTGCGAAGCCGGCGGAGAAGAAACGCTCCCCGATGGAGCAGTTCTCGGAGCTGCGCCTGACACTGCCGGATGATATGGCGGCGTATGCCGGCCACGTAGAGCGGAACGTGGCGAAAGCGGCAGAGATCTGCGAAGACAGCGCAGAGTCAAAGCTGCAGATCGAACTCTTCATCGAGAAGTACATCCCGCTCATGAACGAAATGATCCGCAACTACAACCAGCAGGATGACCGGGCCCGCAACAAGGAAGAACTCATCCACACGATGAAGATCCTCGCTGCCGGCGCGGACAAACTGGTCGACAAAGTGCGCGCAAATGACGAGCGCGACACCTACAAAGCGCAGGCGTCAATCGAGCAGCAACTGTTTGAGGACGGACTGTATGATCCCAGTATGGATTTGATTGATAAATACAAATAACTTGAATGAATAATATATCCTAAAAAAGATGTATTTCGAAAAGAACTAAAAGCAAGGAGGCATATCGATGGCGAAGACGAAAAAGAAAGAAAAAAAGGTCGCTCCGAAGTATGAGCAAATAATTGCCATGGATGATAAAAAAATCAATGTACTGATTTTGGGTACATCTGGATGTGGAAAATCGACTTTAATCAATTCGATTTTGGAAGCTAACGAAGCGCCGACGGGAGTGGGAGAAGCTGTTACAAAAGAAATCGCAATTTATCAAAATGATGTTTTGCCTTTTAGGATGATAGATTCTGTTGGATATGAGTACGGTATCTTCAAACAAAATAGGATTAAAAGGGATTTAGCCAAATTCTGCAAAACCGGGGTAAAATCCGCTGATGTTCAAAAGCTGATTCATATGATATGGTTTTGCATCGACGGTACAATAAAAAGAATTGATCAAGAAGTGTTGGGGTACATCAAGAGCGTAACAAGCGATTGGAAGAATGTCCCTATCCTTGTTGTCTTCACAAAATCATATTCGAAGCTTGAGATAGATGAAAACATTTCAATGGCACAAGCTGCTTTCGATAAGTATAATGCAAACCATCCAAAGAAACCTTTGAATGTGAAGGGTATTATTCCTGTAGTAGCAAAGGAATACCAAATCGATGATGGAATTACAGTGCCACCAATTGGACTAGATGATCTCATTAATAATACTGTTGAATTAATGCCAGAGGCGAAGCGAATCGGCAAAGACGCAATAAAAGAAATAGATCTCAAAATTAAAAACGTGATGGCAAATGCATACATAGGAGGCGCCACTGTTGGAGCAACAACTGTAGGAGCTATCCCAATCCCAATCCCAGATGCAACTATTTTGGTCCCGATTCAGACTGGGATGCTTACGGGAGTTGCAAGAGTTTATGGGATACAAGATAAAGATTCAGCCAATGAAATAATTGATACCATTCTGAAAGTTGGCGGGACGACTATGGGCGGAAAGGCTTTGCTGAACGCTTTGAAAGCGATTCCTGGCATAAATGTGGCGGCTGCAGTACTTAATGCAGCAGTAGCGGGGTCAATAACTCTGGCAGCTGGAGAAATAAGTAATGTGCTTTTCCGAAAAGTCTATGCCAATGAGATTGAATTGAAAGGTATTGATTGGGAAAAAGAGATTGCCAAGATGTTCAATGATTATCTGCCGGGCATTACTGATGCGTTAAAGCAAGTCTTACAAGACAGAAATGGTAAAATCGACATCAAGGTCATTGGTGAGGCACTTGCAATGATTGCTAAGACCTTTACCAAGCGAAATAAAGATTAATAATTCATTTTCGTTGCTCTTACCACATTATTTATAGGAGGGCCTCTCGAAAATGACAACGAGTTGGTCAACTAATGAATACGTCGGATACTGCGGTGTGGATTGCAGTAGGTGTTCGGATCTTGCGGAAGGAAAGTGTCCTGGTTGCCGGCAGAGTACCTGGCCAGAGGGGGATGCGTGTCCGCCGGTTGCATGCTGTACAGAGAAGGGTATCTCTTGTTGCGGGGAGAGCCCGACATTTCCATGCCAGATGATGGCGGAGTTTTATGAGGAGTCGGACAGCCATCGTGAGGCGTATCAGAGGATGCTGACCTTGCGCGGATAATAGAAAACCGGAGAGTATCATTCAATCACAAAAAAGACCGCTCCTGCAGAAGGAGCGGTTCTTTGTTTTGTCGTTGATTGTTGTTTCGATTGGTTACAGTCTCGCGACTTCCCACAGGGTGGTGGCATCGAAGATGTGCAGGACCCAGTCGCCGCGTTCGGCGCCGTTGCCGCCGTCGCCCAGGCCGAAGAAGAATTCGCGGTGGGCGCGGAGCCAGTCGAGGTCGAATTCCGGATGGAAGGCGGTGACGGGCAGGCGGCCGTCTTCGCACATGGCGCCGTGACCAACGTAGACCATCCAGCAGTGCACCAGCGCGTCGTACCGGCGGCGGTCCATCTGGGTCTCGCGGTCAAAGCAGACGTCGGTGTGCAGGTCTTCGAAGATCTGGTTGGCCTCGGTGCCGCCGCGCACGTCGAGGCCGTTCTCGAAGAGCATTTCGAGAGCGTCGGCCGCCACGTATTCGTTGGCGATGTAGAGGAGATTGCCGACAAGCGATTCCTCGCCGTAGACGGCATTCACTTTGAGTCCGTACCCAAGCAGCAGCGCGAGCACTTCGCCTGCATGTGCGCTCGCCAGATCGTCCTCCAGCTCGGCAGGGCGGTTCACCGGGATGCCGTTGTCGATGTCGTCGCCATCCGTCTCCAACACTTTTTCACTTTCCTCGATGAAACACGAGTCGAGGTACTCGATCGCGGCGCGGGTGACTTCGTCGGGGGTCAGACCGTGGCTGTCGAGATAGGCGCGGATGCCCGCAAAGTCCGGCTCGCGGGTGAAGAGAAAGTCGTGCAGCTGTTGTTCTTTGTCGTTGAGTGTAAAGAGTTCCATAGTGTCTCCGATTTGCCGATGCGGCCGTGCCTGCCGGTCAGATCTGCCGGCGGGTTGTCTTTAAGGGGTGTTTTCCGGACACCTCTTCTGATATACTACCAAAAGCGAAAAGGGAAGAGCAAGAGCATATGACAGACAACCGGATGGAGGAATAAAGAATGCAATACAAAGATTCAATCTTTCGCGGGGTGGACAGGCAGTTCTGCATCTTTGCGTTGAATGAGGAAGTACGTGCGCAGATCCTGGAACAGTTGGCCGGTGGAGTGACCGGTGCGGCGGAGCCAGCCGAAGACACAGCGCCGGAGGAAACCGGAACAGCCACGCTCAAAACAGCTTTTGAAGGTGCGGACAGTTTTCTCGGCTACGGGTTCGTGGATCCGGATGAGGGGCTTTCGCTGGTCGTTCTCGCGCCATCCCGGCGTCTCGAAGAAGGTGTGGCGATCCAGCAGGTACTGGAGGATGTCGGTGTGATCGTGCGCGTGCGGGATCTCACGAAAGAGGAATACTTCAACATCGGCGGGACGGAAGAGGCGGAGAAGCAGCTCCGCGCGCAGTTCGGCCCGATCGTGGAAGAGATCGATAAAAAGTGTGAGGTCAGTGCGGAGATTCGGCGGGCGCGCGGGATGCAGTTCCTCGATCCTCTGCGCAGAGAAACGCACCCGGACGACATCGAAGTCCGTCTTTACCGGCCGGGCTGCAAAGAGGAGGCCGTCTGGGTCCGCCTCATCGGGACCGGGACACATCATTTCACGGGCAGACTCCTGCAGGAACCGCATCAGGACTTCGGTGTCCATAAGGACAGCGAATTCACTTTCGCGCTGCAGAAGGTGCCGGAAGAACTGCAAAAGAAAGAAACCGGCACGGAAGGGCAGGACGCGGGTCTGCCGCCGCTCATCGCGGTCCGCTCGTTCAAGATCACCAGGGCGGAGTCTCTCAACGGCACGCTTCTGACGGCGATGCGGGATGCATATAAAGAAAACCCCTGTGTGGATACCTGGGGGCGGTTCCTCGAAGTCCTCAACAACTGTTTCGTCTGGATCCCCTGCAATGCGGATTTCGGCGGCGCGCCGGCATCCGACGAGGCGATAGAGCTCCGGGCGGACATCCTCTCGAAAGGGGACAAGTACTTCTTCCCGGTGTTCTCCACGCCTGTGGAAATGGGAGAGAAATACGCGGCGCAGTTCTCGCTCATCGAAAAACCGTTCCGGGAGGCGGTCGCCATGGCGGAGCGCAGCGAGGTGAAGCTGACGGGCATCGTGTTCAATGCTTTCTCCGACAACATCGTGGTGAACGCGGAACTGTTCGACTATCTCAAAGGCATGCCCGATATGGTCGAAGACTAAAGCGCAGCAGTCAAAAGAGAAGCAGCCCGGAAGGGCTGCTTTTATAGTGCCGTTTTATCGCGCCGGCGGTCTTGTTAGTTATGGCTGGATCACCACGGTCAGCACCTTGGTGCGGCCGTTCGGGGCTCTGCAGATGAGGG
>JAWRJC010000114.1:0-23924 GCA_040307715.1 Clostridiales bacterium
GAATGGTTCGGTCATGATAGAACTCCTTATCCCAGCAGACCGGTGTGCTCGAGCAGGATCTTGACGCCGATGGCGATCAGAATCAGCCCGCCCAGGATCTGCGCTTTTTCTTCCAGTAATTTGCCTGTCTTAAAGCCGAGCACAACACCGATGAAAGACAGGACGAAGGTGGTGCAGCCGATGAAGGCGGCCGCACTGAAAACATGAACGCCGGGCAGGACCGCGAAGGCGACCCCGACGGCGAGAGCATCGATGCTGGTCGCGACGGCGAGAAGGGTCAGCTCCCCGAGCGGCACAGGCTGATAGGCAGCCGCACCATCTGAGGAAACGGTTTGCTGTGCAGCGGTGTCTTTCTCCTGCAGGCTGTGCGATTCCTTGTACACATCCCACAGCATCTTGCCGCCGATGAACAGGAGCAGGAAGAAGGCGATCCAGTGATCGTACGCTTCGATATACCCCGCAAAGTTGCTTGCCAGATAATACCCCGCGATCGGCATCAGTGCCTGAAAACCGCCGAAGAAAAGCGCCACTAAAAGACCGTCGCCCGTGCGCAGCCGGTCCATGACCAGCCCCTTGCAGAGCGAGACGGCAAAGGCGTCCATCGACAGCCCGACAGCGATGAAAAACAACTCCAGTAAGCTCAAACTATCTCCTTAGCAAAAGTAACTATCTTCTGTCAACCGATGCCGTACCAGTGCATCAGGAAGAAGGCCGCCAGCGGCAGTGTGGCGATCGACATGGCGGTAGTCAGCGCGATCATTGAACTCAGCAAGCCGGCGTTTTTTCCTTCATCTTCCGCGATGACAGCGACCACAACAGCTGTCGGAAAACATGCTGCAAAGATCAGGATGACCTTTGCAGGAGTGGTGAGCGGCAGCCAGTTGACTGCCAGGAAGGTCAGAAGCGGAACCCCCAGCATACGGAAGATGCTGACAGCGACCAGTTTGCCGTTGGTGAAAATATCCCGGATCCGCTGCTGCGCGAGCTGGCATCCGATGACGACCATCGATACCGGGATGGTGCTGTCTCCGATCCTGTCGAAAAATTCTCCCAGCACCGGGGGCAGACCGGTCTGCAGCAGGAACAGGATCAATCCGATGACCGCCGCGATGGTGGTCGGCTGGAGCAGCAGTTTGAGAATGGAACCATGCCTTTTGCTGCCTGGTTCGCCCACGTGCACCAGCATGGGGGTCAGGATGAACATGTAGAAATTGAAGATGATGTTCTGGATCACAAGAAGGAACAGATAGTAGTTCCCGAAGATCGCCTTTGTGATCGGGAATCCCATGAAACCGGTGTTGGTGAAGGTGATCCCGGTCATCAGCACGCCAAGATCTTCTTTGGGGGTATAGTCGATCATACGCAGGAAGAGCCAGGAAACCAGCAATGCAGCGACGAAGAAGACGATCGTTCCTGCCAGGACATGCAGGGTATCACGGATCGCCGATCCGTGAAGTTCCGCTGTGGTCATGCTGGAGATGATCATAGAGGGAAGGGCGAGCTTCATGACGTACGTATTGAGAACATCGACCGTTTTTTCCGGAAAGATATGTTGTTTTTCGGCTATGTAGCCGACGGCGATCATCAGGAAGACGACCACGACTTTACTGAATATCGTAAGCATGCGGTCATTATACCAAAGCGGGGCGCAATGAGCAATAAAGGCGGTGCACAGGCGCGGGAAAGGGAATCGCTTATTCCGCCAGTCCGCGCAGCAGTTTGATCTCTTCGGCATAGCCGTCGAGCTCGTTCGGTGTCTCAAGGAAGAAGGGCAGGTCTTTCAGCGCGGGGTGTTTGACGATGGCTTCGAAAGCGGCGATTCCGATATGCCCCTGCCCGATCTTTTCGTGCCGGTCCTTGTGGCTGCCGCACGCATTCTTGCTGTCGTTGATATGGATGGCCTTCAGGCGGTGCAGCCCGATGGTCCGGTCAAAACGTTCCAGCACGCCATCGAGGTCATCGACGATGTTATAGCCGCCGTCCCACACGTGGCAGGTGTCGAGGCAGACGCCCATGTGGTCCGCCAGTTCGACGCGGTCCAGGATCATGGCGAGCTCGGCGAAACTGCCGCCGACTTCAGTGCCTTTGCCGGCCATGGTTTCGAGGAGGACCGTGGTGGTCTGCGATTCCTTAAGAAGTGAGTTCAGCAGCGCCGCGATCTGTGCGATGCCCTCCGTCATGCCCTGCCCGGTGTGGCTGCCGGGGTGGAAGTTGTACATCTGCCCCGGGGTCGCTTCCATGCGCACGAGGTCGTCCGCCATGGTCATCTGCGCGAATTCGCGCACGTGCGGGTCCTTGGAGCATGGGTTGAGCGTGTACGGCGCGTGGGCGAGGATGCAGGGAAAACGGTGTTTATCCATGAATCGCATCAGCGCCGCGGCATCTTCCGGGTCGATGGCTTTCGCCTTGCTGCCGCGCGGGTTGCGCGTAAAGAACTGGAACGTATCCGCGCCGATGGAAAGGGCGGTTTCGCCCATGTTGAGAAATCCTTTGGAGGAAGACAGGTGACAGCCGATGTGGAGCATGATGATTCCTTTCTTTCACGAATGCAATGCCGGTATGATCAGCGTCCGGCTGCTGATTATTATAACATGCCGGCGGAGGTGCGGAGCAGCATCTGTGCGAATACTGCGGCTTCCTGATGCAGGCTGTGGTATACTGGCGGTATGATTCTCAATACAGGTAACCGCACGGATATCCCGGCATTTTACAGCAGGTGGTTCTGGAACCGCCTCAAAGACGGCTATGCCATGGCCAGAAACCCCATGGCGACCGGGCGCATCACACGGTTCCGGCTCGATCCGGAGGTCGTGGATGTGCTGTCTTTCTGTACGAAAAATCCGGCACCGATGCTGGAGGAGATGGCGTGGCAGAAGGCGGCGTGGGAAGCCGGGGAAGACACCGGGGCTGCAGACATGGCGATCGCGCGGCATCGCAACCTGTTCGCCTTCCGGCAGATGTGGCATGTGACGATCACTCCGTACGGACCGGACATCGAACCGCATGTCCCTCCGAAAGAAGACGTGATGCAGTCGTTCCGGCAGCTCGCGGACCTTGTCGGACCGCGCCGCACGGTCTGGCGGTACGATCCGGTCTTTCTGTCGGAGACATACGATATCGGTTTTCACCTGCGGACTTTTGAAGAGATGGCTGCGGCCCTCGAAGGCGCGACGCAGCAGTGCATCATCAGTTTTATCGATCTGTACGAAAAGACTAAGCGCAACTTTCCGGAAGCCAGGCGTCTTACCGCGGAGGAAGAGGCTGTCCTCGCAGAAGGCATCGCGGCAAGCGGCACCCGGCACGGGATGAAGATCTATGCGTGCTGCGAGGATAAGGCACTGGCGAAGTACGGGATCGACGTGGACGGCTGTATGACAAAAGAAGGTCTCGAGCAGGCCTTCGATATCACGCTGGATGTACCGAAGGGGCATCAGACTTCCCGGCCGCTGTGCAAGTGCCTGCTGGGCAGTGACATCGGCGCGTACAATACCTGCGCGCACGGCTGCCGATACTGCTATGCGAACTACGACCGCCGGACGGTCGAAGCGAATATGGCAGCGCACGATCCGGCTTCGCCGCTGCTGGTGGGGTGGCCGCAGCCGGAGGATATCATTACCGACGCACGGCAGGAACCCTACTACAGCGGACAGATCACGATGGGATTGTAGAAGGCATGCAAAAGCCCGGCTGTCACAGCCGGGCCTTTTATTCAGATGTTTGTCTGCCGGATGCTTTATACGTTGAAGAGGAAGTGCATGACGTCGCCGTCCTTGACGACATATTCTTTACCTTCGGAGCGGATGAAGCCTTTCTCTTTGGCTGCTGCGGTCTTGCCGCCGCATTCCATGAGCTTGTCGTAGGCGATGGTCTCCGCGCGGATAAATCCTTTCTCGAAGTCCGTGTGGATCTTGCCTGCTGCCTGCGGGGCTTTCGTCCCGTTCGTGATCGTCCAGGCGCGCGTCTCATCTTCTCCGGTGGTGAGGAAGGAGATCAGGTTGAGCAGGGCGTACGAGGACTTGATCAGCTTATCGAGGCCGGACTCGGTGATGCCCATCTCCTCGAGGAACATCGCTTTTTCTTCGTCGTCCAGTTCGGACAGTTCCGCTTCGATCTTGGCGCAGATGACGACGACCTGCGAGCCTTCTTCCGCGGCGAATGCGCGGACGGCGTTGACGTATTCGTTGTTCGCTGCCGCTTCGTCCGATGCGTTGTCTTCGTCGACGTTGGCGGCGTAGATGATGGGCTTGTAGGAGAGCAGGTCGAGGCTCTTGACGAAGAGCGATTCCTCGTCATCGAGGTCCATCGAGCGGGCGGACTTGCCTTCGCCGAGGTGCGCCTGGATCTTCTTGAGCAGATCGATCTCTTTCTGCAGGCTCTTGTCGCCCTTGAGCATCTTGGTCTGCTTGGTGATGCGGCGTTCGATGACTTCCATGTCGGAGAGGATCAGCTCGAGGTTGATCGTCTCGATATCGGACAGCGGATCGACTTTGCCGTCGACGTGGACCACGTTCTCATCGTCGAAGCAGCGCACGACGTGGACGATGGCGGCGGACTCGCGGATGTTGCCGAGGAACTTGTTGCCAAGACCTTCGCCGCGGCTTGCGCCTTTTACCAGGCCGGCGATGTCGCAGAACTCGATCGTTGCATAGATGGTCTTTTTCGAATGATAGATCTCGGACAGGGTCGTGACGCGCTCATCCGGCACGGTGACGACGCCCACGTTGGGCTCGATGGTGCAGAAGGGATAGTTGGCCGCCTCCGCGCCGGCCTTTGTGATGGCGTTGAAGAGGGTGCTCTTGCCGACGTTCGGAAGTCCGACGATACCTAGTTTCATATGTTCAAATCTCCTTGTGTGTTTTATAATTATGCAGGCAGATGCCTGCGCATGAAATTATACCACAGAAAGAAGGCGGATGTTAACACTCGTTGCTTGGCACCACGATCAAGACCGGGCGTTCCTGACCATGATCGTTTCGAGAAACGCTGCTGCCGGGTGGAGGCCGTGAAGCAGACCGGCAAGCCGGTGGAGTAAACCATTGCAGGAGGGAAATATGCGGGTCAATATCAACGAAAAAGGCAGTGAAGCATTCTACCGGGAGGTCGTCAATGCGGCGGTGCAGTACCGGGCACTGATGAAGCAGCCGGACCGGAAGCTGAAAGACTACTTCAAAGGACTGAAAGTGTATGGCGCTATTTGCGGTGTGCTGTTTGTCCTGTGCGCCCTGATGGGGGCCTTTTGGGGTGTCGACGCCCTGATCATCGCAGCGCTTGTGATTTCTTTTCTCGCTCTGTTTGCATCCGTGCGGTATTACATGAGCATGAAGAAAATGCTCGATGCATATCTGGCGGATGAGCGCACGTCGGTGCTGGTATTGGATGAAGCGGGCATCGAACTCGATAAAGAAGATGGTCAGGTCCTGCGGATGGCATGGGGAAACGTTACCTTCGTTAGAACGTTTGAAGAATCCGTCTGCTTTATCTCGGACCAGCCGATCGGATTCATGATCTCCTGCCTCAGAAAGTATCAGCCGGAGATCTACGCATATCTGAAAGAGAATCAGATCGATCTCAGGATTATATAGAAAAGGGGAGAAACAGAACCCGGCCATGCGGCCGGGTTTTTAATGCGGTCATATCTGCCGGATGGTCTTTACTGCTCCAGCATGCGGATCGCCTTTTTGAGGAAGCTCAGATAAAGAATGTACCCGACAATAGCTGTGAGTGCGGCCAGAAGTGCACAGATGCCTGTCACGGCCGTCATGGCGCCGGAGCCAGTGAAGTGCTGGATGATATCAAAGACAAGAGAAGCGGCCAGGCATATCAGGATAAGGGCGGTGACCGTTTTGCCTCTGGCCTGCATCCGGGTGTCGTTCAGCGATGCTGCGAGGTTCATGACTCCCTGGATCACGTAGAATACGACGATCAGGCTGAATATGCTCGAGAGTTCATCGATGAAGCTGCCGAGCAGACCCTGGCTGCCGGCGACAGATAAACTGGAACTGACAAGGGCTGCGATCAGTGCTATGAGAGCCATTGCAAAAGCCGTCTTCAGGTTTTTCTCGTCTTTGGCAGCGCTGTGCAGACCGATCAGGTTGAGGATCAGAGCAATCAGAGACAGGATCCCTGCGGCAAGGAGAAGCGCACCTCCGCCGAGGACGGATCCGGCAGTGACACCCTCCGAGAGCTGTCCGGCCACACCGCCCTGCATGCCGGCTATGGCGATGCTGCAGCCGATCAGCACCAGAACAGCCGAGAGCAGAGTCAGGATCTCAGCTGTGTAAACTTTTTTGATGCCATAGTGTGCTTCGGGGTATTTCATGACAGGGCTCCTCTCAGCGTCTTGAAATTCAATGAAATAATATCTAACTGTTAAAATATAATCTCTGCCGTGGCAGATTGTCAAATTGCGGACGCTGTGAAACAAAACCGCACAATGCCGGCGATTCATGGTACAATAACAAACGATCAATCCGCACATCGGTCCTTGCAGGCCGGCTGTTCCATAGTGTGAGTATGAAAAAAAGACGTTCTTTCGTTGTACAGTTCCAAAAGGTAATCCTGTCAGCGCTGATCATCGCGCTCTGTTTTGGTACGGCGGCGCCGGTCTGTGCGGAGGATGGCGCGCCGGCTCCGGATCCCGGGACTTCTGTTGAAGAGCAGGAAAGCATTCCGGAAACCGGCGGGAGTGACGCGGAAGCGCTTCCCGGGGCGGAAGAAGCCGTGGAACAGCCTGCGGGGGAATCCGAAGCGGAGGCGGCGGAACAGCCTGCGGAGGAGAATGCCCCGCCTGCTGCCGAGGCGGAGTCCGAAGCCGCAGTTCCTGCTGAAGAGACGCCTGCGGAAAGCAGACCGGTCATTCTGATGCTTGGAGATTCCTATGCTGCTGGACAGGGGGGGTTCACTGCCGGCTTTACAGAGGGTGGCGGTAGTTATTGGCCTGATTATCTGGCGGGCATGCTGCCACAGTACCGCTGCTACACCTATGCTTGCGGCGGTATCGGCTTTATTCACGAAGCCTCAGGCAGGACGATTCCATCCTTACTGCCGTACGCACTCAGACGCTGCGGGGCTGACGGACTTACAAATCCCGAAGATGTCAAATGGGTCATTGCAGCGGCAGGCTACAATGACAAGGATGAAGCAACGTATGACGAACTTCGGGAGACAGTCTCTCAGTTCGTAAATGATGCGCAGGCGGCATTTCCCAATGCGACTGTTGTGATCGGCCAGATTGGATGGAAGAAGAGCGGCACAGCTGCTTCCGATGCTGTGCGCGATATTCTTTTAAAGATAGTGGCAGCCGCTTACCGCGACGGCGCCAATTCAGCAGGTGCGCTTTATATTGGTAATATCGAGTATCTCTTCACTGATCATGACGAATGGATCGGGAGTGACTATGTTCATCCTACAGAAGAAGGCTGCAGGATGATCGCAGAGTATATTGCTGTTTTTTTGCAGAACACAGAAGAGCAAGCTGTAACGATCGAGTACTATTACCCGGATGGATCACTTTATGAACAGCAGAATTATGATGGTGGCATTCCCGAAGACGCGGTCCTGCCGGAAATCGATCTCGGCGGCGGGGTGAAGATCACCGGATGGAACAGAGACGGCCGCGGGCTGACTGCTGAATATGAAAGCGGCTTGTTGCCTGCAGACCAGGAAGAATTGAGCAGTCCGTACACCCGGCTTTATGGTGTGCTGAACACAGACAGCGACTATACAGGATTTCGGAAAGTCGGGGAGGAATGGTGGTACTTTCTGCACGGAGTGGTGCGCAAAAATGCCGCGACCATTGTGAATGCGCCTGTGAACGGGGTGAAGGACTGGTGGTATGTGAACAGTTCCGGAAAACTGGATCTCAAATACAATGGCTTTGCAAAGAATAAAAACGGCTGGTGGTATGTCGTGAATGGCAGGGTCAACTTCAAGAAAACAGATATTGTTAATGGGACCATCAACGGCAAGACCGCCTGGTATAATATCGTTCACAACAAACTGACGCCGGGGCCGACCGTTGCGCACAATAAGAATGGCTGGTGGTATATCGACAAGAACGGAAAAGTCGATTTTTCGTACAATGGTTTTGCAAAGAATAAGAACGGCTGGTGGTATGCGGTCAAAGGGAAGGTCGATTTTACGAAGACCGATGTTGTAAAGGGGACCATCAACGGCAAAACCGCCTGGTACAATATCGTCCGCAACAAACTGACCGCGGGGCCGACCATCGCGCACAATAAAAATGGCTGGTGGTATATCGATAAGACCGGGAAAGTCGATTTTTCGTACACCGGCTTTGCGAAGAATAAGAACGGCTGGTGGTATGCTGTCAAAGGCAAAGTCGACTTTACGAAGAGCGGGTACGTCAAAGGGACGATCGACGGGAAGACCGCCTGGTATCACATCGTAAACAACAAACTGAAAACGACGCGCTGAAAAAGGACAAGCCCCGAAAAGGGGCTTGTTTTTTATCTCAGTTTTTTCCGGTGTTCATCAGCACGATGGAGAAGAGGACAGCGGCGAGGCCGATGGTATTGACCGGGCCGAGGCTCTCATGGAAGAGAAGGAGGCCGATGAGGGCGGCGACGATCGGTTCGACGGAGGCGATGATCGGCGCGCGGGTCAGTTCGATGCCCTTACTGATCCCGCTCATGTAAAAGAGATATGACCCGACAGTGGGGATCAGACCGAAGCCGAAGCCCAGCAGCCAGAAGGCTGGACTTGAGACTGCCGCGATCGCGTGCACGGGGTTCTCCATGACGGCCAGTGCGATCCAGCCGAACAGGAAATTGTAAAAAACGAGGGTGAACGGGTGCGTTTCTTCCATCGTCACCTTGCCGACGATGGTGATCAGACTGTACAGAAAGCCGGAAGCGATACCGCAGAGGATGCCGGTAAGGGGACCTTTGAGTACGGACAGGTCGCCGCCGGTGACCATCAGGAAACAGCCAAGCAGATTGATCACCAGAGAAATGCCTTTGCGCGGGCCGATCTGCTCCTTGAAGAGCATCCGCGAGAAGACGCAGACAAAGACGGGTTCCGTATAGAGGAGTACCGATGCCGCGCCGACACCGACGGTATTGATACAATTGCTGTAGGCGGCATTGAACAGCGCCTGCGTGCAGATGCCCAGGAAGAGACACTGCAGCAGACCTTTTTTACTGATCTTAAAGTAGTTGATCCCGGTGTGCCTGCCGAGGAAAAAGAGCAGCGGAACAAGGATCACCCACGCAGAGAAGATGCGCATAAAAGAGGCGAGCATCCCGCCCGCGCCGAGCAGGGAGAGTTCGCGTACAAAAAAACCGATGCTGCCCCACAGCACGCCTGCCGCGAGGATGCACAGGTATCCGGTGTTCTGTTGTGCTTTCAGAGAATCGTCTGTCTTCATGCCGGCCCTTTTCCATAGAATGAGTATCTTTCAATACTATACACGTTTTTTGTCCGTCAGCAAACTCTGCGGGAATGATATAATACAAATAAGCTGAGAAATGAGAGGAGCGCATGATGGCAAAGACAGCATTCAAAAAACCGGGCAATATGCTCTACCCGATCCCGGCCGTTCTGGTCACCTGCGGAGCGGAAGGGGAAAAACCGAATATCTTTACCGTTGCTTGGGCGGGCACAGTGTGCAGCGATCCGCCGATGCTTTCCATTTCGGTCCGCAAAGAGCGATTCTCGTATGACATCATCCGGCGGACAGGCGAGTTCACGATCAACCTGACGACCGAAGAACTCGTGCGCGCAGCCGACTGGTGCGGGGTACGCTCCGGCAGCAAATACAACAAATTCAAAAGGACCGGTCTGACACCGGTGCCCGGCGAGGCTGTGGACTGTCCGTCTATACAGGAATCGCCCGTCAGCCTCGAGTGTAAAGTGGAGCAGGTACTTGAACTGGGCACCCATGATATGTTCGTTGCCCGCATCGTCAATGTGCTGGTGGATGAATCGCTGATGGATAAAAAAGGGCGGTTCCGTCTCGACAAGGCCGGACTGATCTGTTATTCGCACGGTGAGTATTTCACACTTGGCAGAAAGTGCGGCACATTCGGGTTTTCCGTCCGGAAAAAGAAAAAGTAACAGCAAGAGTTAACAATAATAAAGTGTTTGTTTTGTGCCGCTGTATCAAGCAACAGGTGTTTGCCCGAATACAGCGGCAATTTTATAATGTAATTGGTCCATAACATTTGGGTTCTTCTGTTTTTGAAGGGCTCAGGTGTTTTTTATGCAAAAGCACTTATTATTTCTTTTATCCCCGCAACTCGGGTATTTGACGGAATCATGAAGGGGGAACGATCCGTATGAAAAACAGAAAACTTGCGCTGGCAATGACCTTGTTCATGCTGATTTCCCTGCTCTCTGCCGGTACGTTCGGCGCCTTTGCTGATGAAACAGCAGACGGGGGCAGCCAGGATACGGCAGCAGCAGTGGAAGAGCCGGCCGAAGAAGCCGAAGAGGCCGAAGAGGTGCCCGATGCTGTTCCGGAAGAAGGAACAGACGAAGCAGAGGCACCTGCCGTGGAAGCACCGGCACAGGACAGCAGCGAACCGGAAGAACAGCAGCTTTCTGAAGAGGCGGCAGCAGTTCCTGCTGAAGAGGAAGAGCCGGAGATCAGTAAGACGCAGGCAGGCAATCCGCCGGCTGCGGTCGCGACGGTCGACAGCCGGGCGGATGGGATCACGCTCAATCTGTTTGATTACGATCTGACCGATGACCCTGTTGCGGGCGATACATGGAACAACTCTCCAACCAGCCCAATGACGAACTATTGGCCGGAAGCCGGAATCAATGCCGGTCACAATCTGAAATTCTTCGGTCATGGCGGAGATCCTGCTCTTTCCGGTAACTCCAATATATACACAGGTCAGGCAACGGCGCGGCAGGGTATCGTGCAGCCCATGCTCGGCGAGTCAGGCTATCCGGTCATGACTGAATTCGGCGGACAGGACCTCGGTTATTTGTTCGCGCCGGAAAGCACTGATTATAAAACAGCATATACGGATGTCAATCATCTGTTCCAGATCGACGGACAGGGCAACTATGTATTTGACAGTAATAAAAATTATGCCTACTATGACCCGGCGCAGGGGAGCGGCGGCGATTACAAGGTGTATGACGGCACCTATCCTGTAAAGGAAACCTCCTACGACGGGACGGACACGGGCAATACGATGCCGGTCGGGTACTTCCCGTTCGATGATTGGAATGAGAATAAGCAGGATGTCGAGCCGGCGATCGAAGCGAGTGCGCACGGTGAGGAACCGTACAACCATCAGCACGGTCTGAGCATGGAATGCGATTTTTATATCCCGGCATCCGGCAAGGTCGATGGGGATGATCTCAAGTTCCATTTCAGCGGAGACGACGATGCATGGCTGTTCATCGATGACGTGCTGGTCCTGGATATCGGCGGTCTGCATATGCCGACCGGCGGGGATGTCAATTTCACGACCGGTGAAGTGACAATGGATGACGCAGTGGATGTCGTTCCGTATGACAGCAGTACAGCTGTTCCGCAGACGATCGGCACACAGAACACGCTGTCCGCGATCTTCGCGGCGGCAGGAAAGGAATGGGATCCGTCCGCACCGCATCATATGAAGTTCTTCTACCTGGAACGCGGCGGCTGCTACTCCAACCTGGCGCTGGCAACGAATGTCTGGAAAGCGACCGGGATGCGCTTCAGCGTGGAAAAAGTCTGGAAAGATGAAGAAGACCATTCCAAAGATGAAGTGATCGTCGATCTGTACGCGGACGGGGAACTCGTCGAAGGAAAAACACTGACCCTGAACGAAGGGAACAACTGGAAAGATACGTTCAACAATCTGCCGATGTATAACGAGGACGGCGAAGCCATCACCTACACGGTCAAGGAAGAGAACGTGGATGATTACATCGCTTCTTATGAGAAGGGCGGAGAAGTCGTCAAGGAAAAGACGTACTGGGTCCCGGTCGACGCGGCTGATCTGGAAGACGGGGAAACGTATGCCATCACCGCGCCGAACTGGCAGAGCGGCGATGCCCCGCGTATCTTTGAGGGGACAGAGGGGCTCATCGAGACCGTGCCGGCAACGATCAAAGAGCAGGCAGTCCCCGGTGAGAACCAGCAGCTCGTCGATGAGGAAGGGGCGTATGAGCAGGTACTCAAGAACGATCCGTCCGAAGCGCAGCTCTTCACAGCTGCCAAGCTGGACAGCGACGGTGTGCAGGAAGGGACTTTCTGGCAGCTCAGCAACGGCAGCGGCAACCTGACGCTGGTCGGGCATCAGGATTGGGGTATGTGGGGCCGGACGATCAGCTACTGGTATACCATGACGGAAGAAACCGGCTGGCACGGATGGCCTGATAACAACAACTTCCATAATGCCCTTACCATTGAACCGGAAGAGGGCGGTACGGCTATGATCTATGCGGCACAGTATATTGATGATCCGCTGGTCAGACAGCCTGAACAGTATCTGCTCCTGAACAACGGCACGCACCCGGATCCGACAAATGTCAGAGACTGGAGCGCACACGTGACGTTCTGGAAACAGGTGACGGTCCAAGAGACGACGCCGCTCCCGGATGACTGGAAGATCATCAACGCTCCTGCAGGTGATCTGGTCGTGACAAAAACTGTTAAAGGAACGGAAGCACAGAAGAAGCAGGCGTTCACCTTCGTTGTGAAACTGGACGATTCCAGTATCAACGGCGAGTTCGGCGATATGACGTTCAGCAACGGCATCGCGATGTTCACCCTGAAAGACGGGGAAAGCATCACTGCGGAAGACCTGCCGGCCGGCGTCGGATATGAAGTGATCGAGGCGGCCGGGGCTGACTATACGGCTGAGATCACCGGAGACAAGGGGACTATCAAAGCTAAGACGGATGCGACGGCAGCGTTCACCAACACCTTCAAGGACGAACCGCAGCCGCAGCCGGTACCGCCGGAAGAAGAAACTACACCGACGGACAGCACTCCGAAGACCGGTGATGATACGACAGCGGTGCTGATCCTTCTGGCATTGCTCACGAGCGGCAGCCTGATGGCGCTGACAGCGCGGCGCAGAAAAGAGCAGTAATACTGCGCTGATAGAATAGTGAAAAACCCCGGGGGCCGGACAGTTTTGACTGGCGGATCCCCGGGGTTTTTGGTAGTATGAAAACGATAGAGAATCTCTATTGTTTTTGGGCAAATTTATATTGGAATCAGCAGAACTCTACTTTTATAATCTATGTGAATAGAGGCATAAATTTGCCCCATAAAGATTGTCCAGGTAAAACCATCATGTATCACCAGGAGGAATCGAACATGGTCAAGTATTTGGAGCAGGGCACCCAGTGGATCAACGGCGCCCCGCAGAAAGCCGCAGAAAACGTCGATAAGAATGCCGGACGGAACGGTACGATCGCGTATCAGATCATGAACGCGCATCGTGACGATACCGATGACGGCATTTTTCATATCCGTTTTGATGCGCTCGTATCACACGATATCACTTATGTAGGGATCATTCAGACCGCCAGAGCCAGCGGCCTCAAGGAATTCCCGATCCCATACGCGATGACCAACTGCCACAACAGCCTGTGCGCAGTCGGCGGCACGATCAACGAAGATGACCACGTCTTCGGTCTGTCCGCTGCCAAGAAATACGGCGGCATCTACGTGCCTGCCAACCAGAGCGTCATCCACTCCTATGCCAGAGAAGAACTGGCTGCATGCGGCAACATGATCCTCGGTTCCGACAGCCACACCCGCTACGGCGCCCTCGGCACGATGGGCGTCGGCGAAGGCGGCCCCGAACTGGTCAAGCAGCTTCTCAAGAACACCTATGATGTCAATCCGCCTGAAGTCGTGCTGTGCTACGTCACCGGCGCGCCGAAGAAGGGCGTCGGCCCGCACGACGTGGCGATCGCGCTCGTCAAGGAAACATTTGGTGCGGGTCTTGTCAAGAACAAGGTCCTCGAGTTTGCAGGCCCCGGTCTTGCGAACCTGCCGTACGACTTCCGCAGCGGCATCGATGTCATGACGACGGAGACGACCTGCCTGTCCTCCATCTGGGCGACCGATGAGGAGATCGAAAAATACTACAACGACTACAAACGTCCGGAGTGCTTTAAGAAACTGCAGCCGGAAGAAGGCGCGTACTATGACGCCGTCATCAACATCGAACTCGACAAGGTCGAGCCGATGATCGCACTGCCGTTCCATCCGTCCAATGCCTACACGATCCGCGAGTTCCTCGAGAACGCGGATGAGATCCTGGCGGGCGTTGAAGAAGAAGCAAAGAAGAAGTTCCCGAAGGCGCACCTCGACCTGCGTTCCAAGGTCAGCGAAAAAGGCGTGCTGGCTGATCAGGGCATCATCGCGGGCTGCTCCGGCGGTCTGTTCGACAACATCGTTGAGGCGGCGGACATCATGGAAGGCGGCAGCACCGGCAACGGCTACTTCTCCTTCTCGGTCTATCCGACCAGCGTCCCGACAAGCCTTGCGCTGACCAAGGCAGGCAAGACCATGTCTCTGCTCGAAGCGGGCGCGGTCATTAAGCCGTCCTTCTGCGGACCGTGCTTCGGCGCCGGCGACGTCCCGGCCAACAACGGTCTGTCGCTGCGTCACACGACCCGTAACTTCCCGAACAGAGAAGGCTCCAAACCCGGCGAAGGCCAGATCAGTGCCGTCGCGCTGATGGATGCCCGTTCGATCGCGGCGACCGCGAAGAACGGCGGCTACATCACCCCGGCGACAGAGGTCGATTACGAGACAGAACGCATCCCGTATGAATTCGATAATACTGCTTATAAGAATCGCTGCTACTACGGCTACGGCAAGGCGGATCCCGAGGCGGAACTCATCCTCGGACCGAACATCACCGACTGGCCGAAAATGTATGAACTGGCGGATAACATGCTGCTCGAACTCGACGCGGTCATCCGCGACCCGGTCACCACGACCGACGAACTGATCCCGTCCGGCGAGACCTCGTCCTACCGCAGCAACCCGCTGCGTCTGTCCGAGTTCGCGCTTTCGCGCCGTGTACCGGAATACGTCGGCCGTTCCAAGGCGGTCGCGGCGGATGAGGCAGCAAGACGCGAAGGACAGAAACCGGAGAAGATGGTCAAGGCTCTCAGCGCGGTCGGCGATGCGGACGAACTGATGAAGAACACCCAGTTCGGCAGCTGCGTCTTCGCCAACAAGCCCGGCGACGGCTCAGCCCGTGAACAGGCGGCGTCCTGCCAGAAGGTGCTCGGCGGTTTCGCGAACATCTGCTACGAGTACGCGACCAAGCGGTACCGCAGCAACTGCATCAACTGGGGTATCCTGCCGTTCACCCTCGCGGAAGGTGCGGAATTCCCCTATGAAGAAGGCGACTTCGTCTTCGTACCCGGCGTCCGTGCAGCGATCGCGTCCGGGCAGGAGGAGATCCCGGCCAAGGCGATCCGCAAGGACGGCACGGTGGAAGACCTGACACTCTACGTGAAGGGACTGACCGAAGATGAGAAGACGATCATCCTCGAAGGCTGCCTGATGAACTACTACGCAGCACAGAACAAATAGCGCATTGCGGACAGCTGCGGGAACCCCCGCGGCTGTCTGAACGATTCAGGATGGCAGCCGCTGCTGCCGGAAGGAGCAAAAATGGAAAAAATCAAAATGAACACCCCGCTCGTCGAGATGGACGGCGACGAAATGACCAGGATCCTCTGGAAGATGATCAAAGATGAACTGATCCTTCCGTTCGTCGATCTGAAGACAGAGTATTACGATCTGGGACTGCCGGTCCGTGACGAGACGCGCGACCAGATCACGCACGACGCGGGCAACGCCATCAAGAAATACGGCGTCGGCGTCAAGTGCGCGACCATCACCCCGAACGCGCAGCGCATGGACGAGTACCATCTGCATGAGATGTGGAAGAGCCCGAACGGCACGATCCGTGCGATCCTCGACGGCACCGTCTTCCGCGCGCCGATCACCATCGACAGCATCAAGCCGGTCGTCCGCAACTGGAAAAAGCCGATCACCGTCGCCCGTCATGCGTACGGCGACCTTTACAAAGGAACGGAGTACCGCGTGCCGGAGAAGGGCAAGGCGGAGCTCGTGTTCACCGGCGAGAACGGCGATTCCTTCAGAGAAACGGTCTATGACTTCGAGTGCCCCGGCATCCTGCAGGGCATCTACAACAAGGATACCTCCATTGAGTCTTTCGCGCATTCCTGCTTCAAGTATGCGCTGGAGACCAAGCAGGATCTGTGGTTCTCCGCCAAGGACACCATCTCCAAGAAGTACGACATGCGGTTCCGCGATGTCTTCCAGGAGATCTATGACAAGTGCTACAAGGAAGAATTCGAACGTCTCGGCCTCGAGTACTTCTACACACTGATCGACGACGCCATCGCACGCGTCATCCGCAGCCAGGGCGGCTTCATCTGGGCGCTCAAGAATTACGACGGCGACGTGATGAGCGACATGGTCTCCACCGCGTTCGGTTCGCTCGCGATGATGACTTCCGTGCTGTGCAGCCCGGACGGCAAATTCGAGTATGAAGCGGCGCACGGGACCGTCACCCGCCACTACTACAAGTACCTGAACGGGGAAGAGACTTCCACCAACCCGATGGCAACGATCTTTGCCTGGAGCGGTGCTCTTAAGAAGCGCGGCGAGATGGACGGACTGGCGGATCTGACAGCGTTCGGTGAAAAACTGGAAGAAGCCTGCTTCGATACGCTCAACGACGGCATCATGACCAAGGACCTGGTCGGTCTTGCTGAAGGCGCGGAAGTGACTTCCGTCAACACGAAGGATTTCATCGGCGCGATCCGCGAGAGACTGGAGAAAAAACTCGAGGCGTAAGACGTCAAAGAGCAGCATCACAGAGAATTACCAAAGGGAGAATTGACATGAAGATCGTAAAGACAGCGTCGGCAGGGACCATGGAGTCCAGCGACGTCATCGTCCGCATCGAGCCTGCGGAAACGCCGGGGGTGGAGATCCATCTGACCTCCAGCGTCATGCAGCAGTTCGGCAGACAAATCGAAGAGGCGATCCGTGCCACTCTGGCAGAGCTGGAGGTGGAGGACGCTCATGTGGAAGTAGTAGACAAGGGAGCACTGGACTGCACCATCAAGGCGCGCACCGCGGCAGCGGCGTTCCGCGCAGCAGACCGCAATGATTATGACTGGAGGGTGAAGCAATGAGATTACGCCGCAGTATGATGTTCGTACCGGGCAACAATCCGGGCATGATCAAAGACGCCGGCATCTTCGGTGCTGACTGCATCATGTTCGACCTGGAAGACTCGGTCGCCATGACTGAAAAAGATGCAGCGCGTTTTCTCGTATACAATGCGCTGACCACACTGGACTACGGCAATACAGAGATCGTGGTCCGTATCAATGATCTGTCCTCCGGTCTCGGGGTGGCAGACCTGGAAGCGATCGTCCGCGCGCAGCCGGATGTCATCCGTCTGCCCAAGACAGAGAATGCGCAGGATGTCATCGACTGTGAAGTCGAGATCGAACGCATCGAACGCGAAGCCGGCATTCCCGTCGGCACGACCGGTATGATGGCGGCGATCGAGACCGCGGGCGGGGTCCTGAATGCCTATGAGATCGCACATTCCTCCAAGCGCCTGATCGGCATCGCCCTCGGCGCGGAGGACTACGTGACGGATCTGAAGACAACCCGCAGCGACGACGGCACGGAACTGTTCTTCGCAAGAGGTATGATCCTCAACGCGGCCAGAAGCGCCGGCATCGATGCGCTGGACACAGTCTATTCCGACGTGAACAACGAGGAAGGATTCAGAAGAGAAGCTACCATGATCAAAAAGATGGGCTTCAGTGGCAAGAGCATTATCAACCCGCGTCAGATCGAACCGCTGCATGAGATCTTCATGCCGCGGGAGAAAGACCTGATCAAGGCCCGTGCGGTCATGGAAGCGATCCGCGAGGCCAACGAACGCGGCAGCGGCGTTGCTTCGCTCAACGGCAAGATGATCGACCGTCCGGTCGTCCTGCGTGCGCAGTACCTGCTGGAACTGGCGGGCGAACTCCCGGACGGGGAAGAAGAGACGCAGGAGGTATAGCGGATGGACATTTCCAAGATCAGACATATCGATGAGATCTCGCAGAACGGCCCGTTCCTGCCGGAAGGGGCAAAAGAAAAAGGGCACATGGGTGACAGCGGAAAGATCCTGGAGTCGATCCATGACGCGATCGTGAAGACCGGTCTCCGTGACGGCATGACGATCTCCTTCCATCACCATTTCCGCAACGGTGATTACATCGTCAACATGGTGCTTGACGAGATCGCAAAGATGGGCATCAAAAACCTGACCGTCGCGGCAAGTTCCCTGGCGAGCTGCCATGCACCGATGGTCGAGCATATCAAGAACGGTGTCGTGACGCACATCGAGACGTCCGGCATGCGCGGAGAACTGGCGGAACAGATCTCCCGCGGCTTAATGGACTTCCCGGTCGTCTTCCGTTCGCACGGCGGCCGTGCTGCAGCCATCGCCAGAGGCGAACTCCACATCGACGTGGCGTTTCTCGGCGCTCCTTCTTGCGACCCGCTTGGCAATGCCAACGGCTATATCCGTGAAGAGGAGGGCGGCACGATGTGCGGATCCCTTGGCTATGCGAAGGTCGACGCGCAGTACGCAGACAAAGTCGTTATCATCACGGACAATATGGTACCGTATCCGAACACGCCGTTCGGTATCCCGGCCGTGCAGGTCGACTATATCGTTCCGGTGGAGAACATCGGCGATCCGGGCGGCATCATGAGCGGCGCCACACGCTTTACGAAGAATCCGAAAGAACTGCTGATCGCCAAGTCGGCGGCGGAAGTCATCATGAACTCCGGCTATTTCTACGATGGATTTGCGATGCAGATGGGTTCCGGCGGCGCATCACTGGCGACGGTGCGGTTCCTCCGCGAAAGGATGGAGCAGGATCATATCCACGCGCACTTCGCACTGGGCGGCATCACCGGCCAGATCGTCGAAATGCATGAGGCGGGGCTGATCGATAAGATCCTCGACGTACAGTCCTTCGACCTGCAGGCAGCGAAGTCCCTCAAGGACAACCGTTTCCATGCGCAGATCGACGGCTGCTTCTACGCCGGCTACGACGACAACGGCGCAGCGGTCAATGCGCTCGACTTCGTCGTCCTCTCCGCACTGGAGATCGATACTGACTTCAACGTCAACGTCCTCACCGGCTCGGACGGCGTGATCCGCGGCGCAATCGGCGGTCATCCGGACACGGCGGCAGGCGCCGGCCTGTCCATCGTTGTCGGACCGCTCACAAGAGGCCGTATCCCGACCATCGTGGATAAGGTCAACACAGTCGTCACCCCCGGCTCTGTCGTGGACGTCGTCGTCACCGAACAGGGTGTCGCAGTCAACCCGCGCCGGCAGGACGTCATTGAAAAACTGACGGCAGCAGGTATCGAACTGACCGACATCGAGACCCTGCGCCTAAGAGCGGAGAAGATCGTCGGCAAACCCGACCCGATCAAGTATCTCGACAGAGTAGTAGGTGTCGTTCTCTACAGAGACAACACCGTCATCGACCAGGTCAGACAGATCGACGAGAGCGATCTGACGGATGAATAACCATCCCGCGCTGACAGAAGAGACAAGCCCCGCCCGTGCGGCAGATGCCGGGGGCGGGGCTTTTTGTGCGGCTTTGCTGTATAATGACGATAGAGCAGCATTCTGTGGAATGAGAAAGGCGGACTCCATGAAATCGGTACAACAGTTGTATGAAGAGAAACTGCGTACGCCCGAGGAAGCAGTCAGGATCGTCAAGAACGGCGACTGGGTGGATTATTCGCAGACCAGTTCTTTTCCTATCGCGTTAGATGAGGCGCTGGCGGCACGAAAAGACGAACTGACAGATGTCAATGTGCACAATGCGATCTCCATGGGGCCGGTGCAGGTCGTGGAACAGGACCCGGAGAACCGCGCCTTTACGTATAACCTGTGGCACTGCTCCAAACTGGACCGCAAATACATCGATGAGGGGCGGGCATTCTATGTCCCCATGCTGTTCCGCGACTGCGGTTCCTATTACCTTACGGGACAGGCAGAGGTGGACGTGGCGATGGTGACCGTTTCCGAGATGGACCGGCACGGCAATTTCAGTTACGGCCTTACCAACTGCTGTATGCAGGAGATGCTGGATTCGGCGAAGGTGATCATCCTCGAGGTCAACAAGACGATGCCGTTCGTCTACGGGCTGGCCAATGACCATATCAATATCCGCGAAGAGAAGGTGAAGTACGTGGTGGAGAGCCCCTACCCGATCCGCACGGTGACGATGCCGGAACCGACGGAGACGGATAAAAAGATCGCCATGCATATTTTCCCCTACCTGCAGGATGAGAGCACCATCCAGCTCGGGATCGGCGGCTTGCCGAACGCGATTGGTATGATGATCGCGGAGTCCGACCTGAAGGACCTGGGGATGCACACAGAACTGATGAGTGACGCCTATCTGGCGCTGTATAAGAACGGCAAGATCACCAACCGCAAGAAGGCGGACGTCAACCGCCGGAAGGGGGTCTTCTCCATCTGCAACGGCTCGCGGGAACTGTACGACTTCCTGGATCACAATATCGATATCCTGTCAGCCGGGATGGACTACGTGAATGATCCTGCGGTCATCAGTTCGATCGCCAACTTCATCTCCATCAACGGCTGCATCGGCGTGGACCTCTACGGGCAGGTCTGTTCAGAAGCGGTGGGGACCCGGCAGATCAGCGGGACCGGCGGACAGCTGGACTTTGTCACGGGCGCC
This sequence comes from Clostridiales bacterium, assembly GCA_040307715.1. Taxonomy (GTDB): domain Bacteria; phylum Bacillota; class Clostridia; order Peptostreptococcales; family Anaerovoracaceae; genus RUG13615. The sequence goes on from JAWRJC010000114.1 coordinate 20,785, forward strand.
TACCGGTCGCCCGGCGGCAAGGCGTTCCTGGCGATGCCCTCGACCCACAGGGACAGCAGCGGCAGGGTGTATTCCAATATCAAGCCGAAATTCGTCGACGGGGATATCATCACCACGCCGCGGACCATGGCGCCGTACATCGTCACGGAGTACGGCGTGGCCAACATGGCTGGTCTCACCACGTGGGAACGGGCTGAAAAACTCATCGGCCTGGCGCATCCGGATTACCGCGGCAGTCTGATCCGGGCCGCGGAGGAGCAAAAGATCTGGAGACGTTCCAATAAACGATAAAGAACGGGCGGCCGGGAGGCCGCCCGCTCTTTATACGGGTCACAGTTGTTCCGCGAATTCCCAGGCGCTCCTGACAGCGGGCATCATCTCCTGGGATGCGTGCCGGAGCAGAAAGATGTCTCTGGTCATAGGCGGCTCGCGGAAAGGGATCAGCTTGACGTTAAAACTGTCCAGGATCGGCAGTTTGGGTACGATGGCGACCCCGGCGCCTGTGGCCAGCGAAGCGGCGATCGAACTGTATTCATCAGCCTCGAAAACGATCTTCGGTGTGATGGATGCTTCTTTGAATTGCGATTCGAGCTGGTGGTAGATGTATGCGTCATGCGTGATCGAGATGAAGTTTTCCTCGGAGATATCGCTGAGCGAGACCGCGCCGTGTTCGGCGAGCCGGTGCGTCGGAGGGACCGCCAGAAAGAGTTCCTGCCGGTAGATCGGCAGGCAGTCGATCGAAGCGATGTCCGGTTTGCCGGCGATGAGCAGATCGAGGCTTCCGGAGAGGAGCTGCTCGATCAGTTCGCCGGCCATCCCCTGACGGAACCGGAAAGCGGTTTGCTGGTTGCCCTGATACATGTAGTAACTGTTGACGAAGTCGGGCAGGATCGAAAAACTGACGCTGTAGATGTAGCCCAGATTGATGATCCCGGCGGACGGCAGTTTCATTTCCTGCAGACGGTCCGTGCCGGCGGACAGTTCGGCGAGCGCACGCTTGGCGTACGGCAGGAATTCCTCACCGTACTTGGTCAGCAGGACTTTTTTCCCTTGCTTTTCGAACAGCGGAACACCGAGCTCTTTTTCGAGTTTGTTCAGCGCATAACTCAGACTGGGCTGGCTGATGTACAGCAGATTCGCGGCGCGCGTGTAGTGCAGGACTTCCGCGGTGACGCAGAAGTAACGGAGTTCCTGAAGCGTCATTGTGCATCTCCTTGTGTGAAAAGGGAATCGCTCAGCCCACGCCAGGCTTCGAGCAGGAAGGCCAGGGCGAGCATATCGGCGTTGCCGCCGGGGGAGAGGTTGCGGCGGATCATTTCCGCATCGAGCGCGGCGAGCGCACGGATCTGTTCCGCTGCGGGCAGTGCCCGGATACGGGAAGCCTCCATCTGTGCAAAGGCAAGCCCGTCCGCCCCGCCGCGGTGCAGCAGGTTGGTATCTTCAAGCGCCGCCATGCTGTCGCAGAACGCCAGTGCGGCGGCGGTTTCTTCTTCAAGGTCCCGGTAGTACCGCAGCTTAGCCGCGCAGGATACCGCATGCGGGAATCCTGTCATCGCTTCGCCGGTGGCGCCTTTCGCCCCGTAAGCAGCCAGTACGCGGCCGCCGTTTGTTGCGGGAGCCGCCTGTGACCGGGCGAGCTGCTGCGCCGCGTCTTCTTTTGCCAGCGCGGCAGCGTAGGGAATACAGGTATAGGCTGTATCGGTATCCGGAGCCGGGCCGTCTGTCAAAACGCGCCCCATGCCTGCCAGCAGGAGCCCCATCGAGTAGATGATCCCTTTGTGGGTGTTGACGCCGCCGGTCGCCTCGAACATCGCCCGCTCGGCGGCAGCGCCGCGCGGACGGAGTGCCTGCATGCCGCAGCCGTCCATGCCAAGCAGGACGGCGTCGTGAAAGTATGAAACGAGGCTGTCCGCGCTCTTCTCAAAGAGCGGGATATCCATGTCCTTGTGGGCGCCGTTGCTCATCCGGTCCACAAGCCCCGGCTTCGGGGTCGTGTAGAGTTCGTCGAGCAGGGCTTTTTTAGCGGTCTTTGCCAGCGTATCCGCGCAGAATCCACGGAGCAGCGAGTTCGTGGCAGCTTTGACTGCATCGAGTCCGTGGGCGCGGTTTCTGGCGCATACAGCGACGGGACCGCCACAGACCAGACAGCGCCGGCTCTCCCCGCGGGAGAGCTTTACACCGTCTTTGCGGAGCACGTCAAAATCGAAGAGCCGGGCGGCAGGGAAGGCATCTTCCGCCTTTTCCAGCAGTGTCTTGACCTGCGTCGCATCCTCCTGCAGGAGCCAGAAGGCTTCGCTGCCGGTGGCTTCGTCCAGCACGCGGCGGGCAGCAACGTCAAAACAGAGCGATTCCATGATGGAAAGGCCTTTGTCAAAGAGCAATTTTGTCATTGGTGTCCGTTTGTATTCGCCGGCGATGTTCAGCGTCAGACAGACGAGACAGCCGCTGCTGTCTGCTTGCGTGAGCAGATCCTGCTGGATCATGGCCCGCCGTTCGCGGGCGTCAAGCATCTGTTCCAATGTGACGGAGGATGGTTTCATAGGTCGTCTCCGGTACGAGTTCTCGGGTCTTCTCATAGCAGCCCTCGCGGATCAGCTCGCGCACGCGGCTCGCGCTGATGCCGTCAAGGCGGGGGATCTCCTCAAACCGGATCCCGTTAGCCGGGAGGAGTTCCTTCATGCGTTCGTTGTAGGCACGGGTAGTAGGCGAGAACGGCTCTTCGCCGGCAAACCGTACAGTGATATTTAACGCGGGCGCGATGCGCTCGCAGAAGAAGGTCAGGTCAAGATCGGACTTTGCCAGGTCGGCGCGTTCCTCATCCCGGATGAAATAGGCGGGGAAAGTGGCGCGCGACACCAGGTACAGCTCGCTGTCATGAACGTAACAGTTGGGCAAATCGGCGGTGCCCCATCGGACCATATCGAGCCGTTCCGCGGGGGAGAACATCGAGCCTGTCTCCGCAACGACGAACACAAAGAGTGCGTCGCAGTGCTGCGAAGCGTATTCGATCAAGTGGCGGTGTCCCAGCGTGAAAGGATCGCAGTTGACGACCACAGCGCCGCACAGCCCGTCGTGCTTGGGGATCGACGCCAGAAAGTCGTCGACACCGCTTCTGCGGTTCTCCATCAGAAGGGCATCCT
>JAWRJC010000115.1:0-3422 GCA_040307715.1 Clostridiales bacterium
GAAAAAGAATGGATCCCGCTGCAGGACGCTGCGGGCAGGACCGCAGCGGCGGCGGTAACACCGTATCCGCCGGGCGTACCGGTGGTGTGCCCCGGGGAGGTCTACACTGCAGAGGATATCGGACATATCGAAGGGCTGCTCGAAGAAGGCGGGATCGTGATGGGGATATCGGACAGCGGCAAAGTGCAGGTCGGAAAGAATGACGCAAAATAATTTGCGGTTTCTTGTATACAAGGTTGGAAACGGCGAAAACGCAAGTCATGGCAAGGCTCCGCGGCTATAGCGCAAAATAATTTGCGCCGCCAACGCAAAATATTTTGCGACTCAATACAAAAATTACCATTCCACCTGCTTATAAGTTGTTAATGCGATTGCTTATGGTTGTTGATCAGCCAAAACAGAGAAAAACATAAAAAAGACATTTTTTGCACCGGGTATCAAGTGACCGCCGCAGATCTTGCAGCGGTCCTTCTTTTGCACGGGAAACCATTGTAATCAAGGGCTTTCCAAGAGTCTGGCCGTGGAATAAAGCCTCCTGCATCACGGTTTTTGCGCAGTATAAAATAGATGATCATGCGGGTTTTTTCGGGCGCTATGCAGGATAACGCATTTTTTGGCACGATATTTGCTATACCATATACATGAGTTCGCTCGTCGAACTTTTTCCTGGTCATCAGGATAGTTAGGGGGCTTGGCGTCTGACGGCAGTGTCCATAGACTACTGCCGCCAGGCACCATAAAAAAGTAACCAATTGCTGCAAATGCTACAGAAAAGGAGAACAGCATGAAAAGAGATGACGATTTTGCAGAACGCAGAAAGCACATCGCGGATCTCTCCGACGATGAACTGTACGCGCGTTTCTGGGACCTGACAACGCAGGTTGTCACCCCGCTTTACGAACTGGGCCGCACCAACACGACCCCGTCGGTCGAGCGTTCCGTACTGCTCCGCATGGGCGTTTCCTCCCTGGATGCGAAACCCATCGTTGACCAGTGCATGGACAGAGGCCTGATGGGCAAAGGCGCAGGCCACGTAGTCTACAAGTTCGCTAAAGCAAAGGACATGTCCATCCGTGATGCCAGCATCATGCTCGCGAAGGGCGAAGGATGGGACGAAGCTGTCGCACTGTTCAAAGGAGGGAAATAAGGATGGAACCGCTGAAGAAGAATGAAAAACTGGACATCGAAGAACTCCTGAAGGACCTCGATAAATACGAACCCAGAAGAAAAGGCTGGACCTGGAGAAAGCCGGCTCCCGGCGTACAGGTTGGTCCGTTCACATACAGAGATGCTTCCGAACCGCTCAAGCAGGGTGTTCCGCTTCCGCCGGCCAAGTATTTTGAGGGCGCGGACCCGCAGCCGCTGCCCGTTATCACCACCGAGATCGCATCCGGCCGTTTCGAAGACGATATCCGTCGTATGAGAATGGCTGCATGGCACGGTGCTGACCACCTCATGGTCATTCGTACCGCCGGCCAGTCCCACATGGATGGTCTGATCGAAGGCACCCCCCAGGGTATCGGTGGTATCCCGGTCACCCGTAAGGTTGTCCGTGCACAGAGAAAAGCCATCGACCTGATCGAGGATGAAGTTGGCCGTCCGATCAACTACCATTCCTACGTATCCGGCGTTGCTGGTCCTGACATCGCTGTCATGTTCGCTGAAGAAGGCGTCAACGGCGTTCACCAGGATCCCCAGTACAACGTACTGTACAGAAACATCAACTGCGTCCGCTCCTTCGTCGACGCCTGCGAATCCAAGACCATCCTGGCCTGGGCGAACATGGCTCAGATCGACGGTGCGCACAACGCGAACGCGACCGCTCGTGACGCTTGGAAAGTTATGCCGGAACTGATCGTCCAGCACGCTATCAACTCCAAGTTCTCCGAACTGTGCGGCATCAAACCCGAAAACATCTGCCTGTCCACAGTACCGCCGTCGGCTACACCGGCACCGTGCATCTACTACGATCTGCCGTACGCTGTCGCACTGCGTGACTTCCTGCGCAACTACCGCATGAGAGCGCAGATGAACACCAAGTACATCGACTCCTCCGCTCGTGAAGCGACTGTTACCCATGTTATGAACATGATGATCTCCAAGCTGACAAGCGCGGATATCCAGTCCACCATCACACCGGATGAAGGCCGTAACGTTCCGTGGCACATCTACAACATCGAAGCTTGCGACACTGCAAAGCAGGCTCTGATCGGTATGGACGGTCTGATGGATATGGTCGAACTGAAGAAGGAAGGTCATCTGATCGAGAAGTCCAGAGAACTCCGTGAGAAGGCGACCCTGTTTATGGAAGAGATCCTCGAAGTCGGTGGTTACTTCAAGGCTGTCGAAGAAGGCTTCTTCGTCGACTCCGCTGAGTACCCGGCTCGTAACGGTGACGGTATTGCCCGTAAGATCGACGGTGGTGTCGGCTACGGCTTCATCTACGAGAGAGATGAGGACTACATGGCTCCTGTCACTGCACACTTCGGCTACAACAACGTTGAGCAGTACGGCGGCGACCCCGAGAACCCGTCCGCACTGATCGGCGGCTGCACCTTCGAAGACCGCAGCAAGATCGTCTTCATCGACGAACTCGACGAGGACAACGTCAACACCAGACTGGAAGAGACATGGAAGTATCGTCACACCAACCTGGTCAAGCCCGAGATGGAATGGGCGGCTGACGGCACCATCATGATCACCATGATGATCCCGAGAGACCGCCGCACCTCCGAAGTCGTCGCTGTCGAGATCGGTAAGAAACTCGGCCTGATCGATCCGGAAGTCATCTCCCGCGAAGTCATGCAGGAAGCTGAAGGTACCCGTATCGAAATGAAGGGCAAGGTCGACTTCGACATCAACGTTGACGATCTGGTCATTCCGCCGGAACCGCATTACCTCACCGACCAGGAACTCCGTGATGACATCGAAGCGCATCCGCTGGTCGTCGTCTGCGGTACAGTCGGCGAAGACGAGCACTCCGTAGGCCTGCGCGAGATCATCGACATCAAGCACGGCGGCATCGAGAAGTGGGGTGTTGAAGTCCACTACCTCGGCACCTCCGTCCCGGTTGAAAAGCTGGTTGACGCTGCCATCGAAGTGAACGCTGAAGCGATCCTCGCTTCCACCATCATTTCCCATGACAACATCCACTACAAGAACATGAAGCGGATCAATGACCTGGCTATCGAGAAGGGCATCCGTGATGACGTCATCATCGTTGCCGGCGGTACACAGGTTATCCCCGAAGAGGGTGTCAAGACCGGTATCGACGCTGCGTTCGGCCGTAACTCCCACGGTATCGACGTTGCTTCCTTCCTGGTTGAGGAAAGAATTCGCAGAAGAAAGGCAAAGGAAGAGGCTGAGAAGGCTGACAAATAAGCCGGCGACTGTCTTATAAAGACTTCCGGAGCGGGGGGGCG
>JAWRJC010000116.1:0-4646 GCA_040307715.1 Clostridiales bacterium
TCTCGCCCTACGGGGATGAACTGGTGGAATTTGAAAAGGCGACCGTCACCGAGATCCCATACGAAAACATGGAAATCGACGAGGTGGCGGACGGGGCTTACGCCGGCGAGCAGGACCTGATCGTCCTCATCAAGAGCGGACAGTATAAAGGTGAAACGATGGAGGTCGACTGCTTTTTCAGCCCGCTCACGGGCGTCCCTGTGGAGGTGGGAGACAGCGTCACGATCACGATCAAGACCCGCGGCGACGGAACGCGGTACGCCTCGGTATATGAATACAACCGGATCCCGCTTCTGACGGTCTTTCTGCTGCTGTTCTTCCTTGTGATCATCGTGATCGGCGGCAGGACGGGATTGAAATCGCTGATCGGACTGGTCTTTACGGTGATCTGTCTGTTCGCGCTCCTGATCCCGCTGCTGCTAAAAGGCGCCCCGAATATCCCGACGACCTTCCTCATGTGCGTGTATATCGCGTTCGTGTGCTTTACGATCCTCGGCGGTGTCCACAGGAAGAGCATGAGCGCTTTCCTCGGTACGGCAGCCGGCGCATTCTTTGCGATGGTATTGGGGATCGTTGTGCAGTCGCTCGGAAAGATCAACGGGCTCAGGCTGGAAGATGCCGAACCGCTGTTGCAGCTGAAATATGCCGGCGCATCGGTCGAGGTGCAGGGGCTGCTCGTAGCAAGCATCATCATCTGCGCGCTCGGGGCGGTCATGGATGTTGCGATGAGCATTTCTTCCGCGCTTGAAGAGGTGCATGCGGCAAATCCGTCTCTTTCGAGGAGGGATCTGTTCAGATCCGGTATGAATATCGGCCGCGATATGGTCGGTACGATGACCAACACACTGATCCTCGCTTTTCTCGGAAGTGAATTCACCCTGATGATCTTTCTGTATGCGCGCGGGCTCTCCTTCTATCAGTTGTTCTCGACGGCATTTGTCAGTCTGGAGACGATCAGCGGTCTTTCGTCCAGTCTCGGCATGATCCTGGCGATCCCGCTGACCGCACTGATCTCTTCCGCACTGATCACAAGAAAGCGGATCTGATCAAAGATAGACGAGCTAAGTAAACAAGGGGCAGCCGCCCCTTGTTTTTGTATCCAGAGTTTTTCGGGTGTATTGATTACAACAATGGGATGTTTGTTAACATGATTAAAAATTGCGCGATTATTCTAATAAAAAATGGACGCGAGACAACAGTTCATGGTATCATTAAGCATCTAATAGTAGATTATTTAACAATCACAAGAGATGATCCGCAGATACTTCACAAGCATGAATGAAAGGAGTCCGGTATGAACAGTCGATTCAGGAAAGGGATGGCGATCCTTGTAACGTTGACATTCCTGATGCAGTACGTGATCTTCACATCGCCGGCGATGCTTACGGTGTACGCCGATACGGACGGGCAGGCAGTGGAGACCGTCATTGACGATGCAGCGGGAACGGAGGATGCCGCTTCAGATGCTGCGGTAGGGGACGAAACAGCGGACCCCTTGCCCGAACAGCCCGCTGAAGAACAAGAAGATGTTTTAGACGGGGAGAACAATGAACCCGTCGTCGAAACGGAGGAGGCTCAAGCCGCCCCTGCTGCAGAGGAAGAAAAGGAAATAGCAGCTCCTGCGGCAGATACGAAAGCGGCGGAACAGGCGCCGTCGAGCGGCACCCAGTACCTTGCCTTTACTTCCGATATCCACAACAGTTCGAACAATACAGCAGCCAATCGGCTGGATGGCTGGTTCGATGAGATCATAGACGAATTCGGCCATGTCGATTACATGGGTTTCTGCGGTGATATGGGCGCAGCCTCGGCCAATGAAAGCCAGTTCTGGACCTATACCGATGCTGTGAAAAGGGTCGTGGATAATGAGGGTGATGAGGGGATCCATGGATTCTATACCACCGGGAACCACGAGTACTACAACGGCAGATTCAAAACAACGAGCAATGCAACCAAAGACATTTATACTGTTGGCGCGGAAGATCCGTACACATCGAACGCAAATTACAGGGTCTATGCACTTGGCACAACAGTTGACTGGGGCGTCAGTGCCAGTTCTACAGATGTGATCGAACAGGAGCAGATCAATAAACTCACTTCGTATCTAGAGGAACAGGACGGCTCCGTGCCGATCATCGTCCTCGCGCACTTCCCGCTGCATTATTTCAGAGGCAGTATGACGCGTCAGACGACCAATGCCGACAGAGTCATCGCAGCACTGAACAGTGCGGCCGCAGCCGGGAAGACGATCATCTATCTCTGGGGACATAATCATACAGTCAGTGATACATTCTACGATGAAATCTACGGTCCGGGAGATACGCTCCCTTATTCCTCTGCCGGCAGTGCGCAGATCCAGTTCTATTATGCGGCAGCAGGCTGCATGAGCGATACGGAATACGGCAGCAGTTCCTCTGTCAAAGGCAAAGGTCTCGTGATCCAGATCAGAGACGATGACGGGGACGGCAATGTCGCTGCTGAAGATCTGGGATTTGCATACTATAACGCCGGCGGGACGAATGTCACAGAGAACAAAGACGAGTTCCCGATCGTTGTAAATCCGGTCGCAGTCGAGAGCATCTCGATCGATGAGGCGTCATCCGGCGGAGAAGCCGGACAGCCGATGGAGGATGTGACCGTCGAGATCGGCAGGACCACAACGCTCCACGCGACCGTTCTGCCTGCGGATGCGACCAGCAGGACCGTGACCTGGAGCAGCAGCGATACTTCGAAAGCAACTGTCGATCCGTCCACCGGAAAAGTGAAAGGTGTTGCAGAAGGATCTGTGACGATCACCGCCTCGGTCACGGATGCGGTGACTGGCGAGACCTTTACCGCCGACATCGGGATCACCGTTGTCCCGCGCACGTCTTCCGATCCGGATTATGTGATCACGATCGACGGATACGCGCTGAGCACCGAGGAATCGCCAAACCAGGCTCAGGGAGGAACCAGCGATTACACTTACACAGGCCTGTCCGGTGTCGCATACACATCAGGCGAAGTCGCGGCAGACAACATCCGCTGGATCTTTGAGGAGACCGACGGCGGGTACTATATCAAGAGCAGTGAGAGCGGCCTCTATCTGAGTGCCACCTATGAATACGGGAGCAATTACGGTCACGGACATCTCCATGTGAACGATACGCCCGATGTCTGGGTGCTGGATGACAGCTACTCACTGGACGAGGGCACGGTCGACGGCAGCAAACTGAAAAGTACCAACGCTTCCTCCACGGCGAGCAGCCCGAAGTATCTCGGCTATGAGGAAAACCCGGCGAACCTGTTCACGGTACGGTCCGCGGACAATGCGGATGCCATTACGATCGAAGAAGCGGTCGATCCGAAACCTGTTGAATACCGGTTCACTGTCGATAACATCACAGCGATGGCAAAAGAGAACGGCACGGTCAGCAACAGATCGATCAAAGCGGTCCTGACAGCGGACGGCAAAGCCGTTACACCGCAGCTGACGTACACGATCACGGGTGACGAAGAGGAGATCATCGCCGATATTTCGGAGGATGGCGTGATCTCGTTCAATACCGGCAAGACCGGTACGGCGACTGTTCTGGTCAGCTTTACCTACACGCCTGCAAAGAGCCGGGCGGCCAAGTCGGTCACGGTCGGAGAAGACGGCACTATTAGCGGCTCCGCGGAGATCACAGTTACCGTAAAGGGATTTGAACCGCACACCTGGAGTACCGAGCCTGTATGGGTGTGGGCGGATGATTACTCCTCCGCCATCGCCAAGTTCGGCTGCCTGGATGACGGCTGCGATGAAGAAATCGTAGCAGACGCGGTCATCACATCCGAGCAGAACGATCCGACCTGCCTGGAACCGAAGCTGACGGTCTACACAGCAACGGTGACCGGTCCTGACGATCTCACTTATACGGATGTCAAGACCTCGGGCGGCACGCATGAAGTCTATGTATATAAACAGGTCAACGCGATCACTGCCGGCGGAGATTATCTGATCGTCAGCACCAATGCGGCAGGCAGCGGTTATCTGCTCACCAACAGCAGCGGGACGCTGTCCGCGACACAGGAAACGATCCACGCACCAGAACCGGATGAGGATATCGATGCGAACTACATCCTCGCCGATGAAGTGCCGGCCGGCGCTGTCTGGAGAGCGGATTCCTTTACCGCTACGATCAGCAACGCCAGTTATCCCGGGTTCAAACTCACCAACGCCGGGTACTATCTGCAGGTCACCGGACAGTATGATGACCTCGAGGCAGTGGCATCGGAAAAATACTCTGAAAGCGTTTGGAACTACTCGAGGGAAACGCAGAACTATCTGGACTATCATTACAGCGGCAACAGCGGAAGGGAAAGCACTCGTTACGCGGTCTTTACCGACGGCGCATTCGCCGGAGAGTACGACGCTCCGTCCGCGGTCTACATCTATGAACGCACCACGATGACGGAAGGCGAGATGGGACCGCACGATTTCCACTTTGAAGCGGTGAACTGGGATGAGGGCTACGAAAGTGCGCATGCTGTGTACAGATGCTCTGTCTGCAACACTACTTCGACGCAGGATGTGACGAGCATCGCCCATGAAGAGAAAGAGGCCGACTGCGAACGGCCCACCAGAACGGAGCACATCGCGACGATCAGCGCGGAGGACAGCCTGG
>JAWRJC010000117.1:0-24053 GCA_040307715.1 Clostridiales bacterium
CGATGAACAGACCGTAGCCCGTGATAGACGGCTCGATCCCGTACTGGGTGATCGTGAGAGGTCCCAGCAGGTCCGTATCGATCCTGACTGCGGCCACTACATCACCGCCCGCCATGGCGTCGTCCGCGGGGATCTCCATAGGCTGCACCGAGGCGGTGACTTTCCCGTCTTCAGTGAGGGTGCCCTCGCAGAAGAGTTTGATCTTGTTCCCTCTTCCGGCGGCTGCCTTGAGATCTTCGGGAGAAACGCCCATGATCCCGGTGCGGTCCACATCCGCGGGTGTGATCCCGGCATGCATAAGTACATTCAGGATCGTTGTCAGCTTGACCGCCGCGTCCCAGCCTTCCAGATCGTTGGAAGCATCTGCTTCCATAAAGCCGCCTTTCCTGCCGTTCTCCATAATGGTGTCCCAGGAGACGCCTTTGCCCATCTCCTCCAGGACATAATTGGTGGTGGCATTCAGGATGCCCTGCACCCTCGATATCCTGCAATAGGCCAGGCAGTTTTCCGCCATGTCGAACAGCGGCGTGCCCGCCATCACCGTGGTCTCATACAGGAACCGGACGCCTTTTTTCTCCGCCAGTTCTTTGAGTTCATCATACGCGTATGCAAGCGGCCCTTTGTTCGCGCTGACGGCGTGTTTGCCCCGGTTCATCGCGATCCGCAGATGATCGGTCGCCGGCTGGCCGGTGCGGATATTGATCGGCGTCATCTCCAGCAGCGCATCATAGTCCGCCTGTTCCGCAACGGCGAAGCTGTTCCAGGTGCTGTAATCCGCTCTTGTGTCATCGAATCGCCCGTCTCTCAGATACTCCTGCAGAGCGATCGCAAGATCGATCCCGGCAGGATCGACCAGACACCCGTGGCTGCCCGTCGCGATCGCGGTGACCAGCACGTCGTATCCCGTGTCTCTTGCGATCTCGTCTTTCTTGTCGAGCAGTATTCTTGAAAACGCCTGTCCGGCTACGCCGAACCCCAGCAGTGCGATCCTGAAAGTCTTCATATCAGTCTGCTTCCGTTCCTCTCTTTTTTCTCATTCCGATCAGCAGCGCGATGATGACGATGACCGCAAGCGCAGCAGCCGCTGTCACAATGACGGCCTTCTTATGGGCGGCAAAGAAGCCGCCTTTTGTCTCTGCCGGCACAAAGAATGTATAGTCCTGCGGAAGTGTTTTGCCGTAGGATGCCACATAGTTTTCCATATCTTCTTCCACCAGTTCGAACTGCCGCGGGCCGTGCTGCAGGATCTGATAGTGGAACTCCTCTTCATCGAAGTCATCCCCGAGCGCGTCCTCGGCCCGCTGCCGCAGGCTCCAGAACTTCGCCATGCCGAATCCGTAAGGCAGATACGCCCCCGGCATCTCGATGGAGATATTGTACATCTCTTCCGCGATGTCTCTGCCGTATCCGAGCAGCTCCAGCCAATCTCCCAGTTCATCGACGCTGTACCCCAGCCCGTTGACCGCCAGATCACATCCCGCGTACATCACATAGGAAAGGAACTCATCGAGGGCGAGGACTTCTGCAGTCAGATCGTCCAGTTCGGAGCGTTCCAGCATGATGCGCTCCACGTAGCAGGCCCACCCTTCTTCGTATCCCAGGACGCTGATTTCGTGCCGGATCGGCTTGTAGTCTTCCTGCGACTGATGCCAGACGAACTGATAAAGATGGCCGGGGAACCCCTCATGCGCCAGCGTGTAGTACATGGTATTGATATCGCTCATCTGCTCCTTGTTCACCCGGATGATATTCTGATCGATCTTGTCCACCGGGGCAGGCACGTAATAAGCCATGGCAAAATCACTGGAACCCGGCGGGAGGTAAGACGGCGTATACTCGATCTCCGGCCCTTCGGGGAAACCATCCATGTGCTGCTGCAGATACGCCAGGATATCGTCCAGATCCGACAGGTTCTCTATGACTGCAGAATAGTCGGCATCGGGGTTCTCCTCCAGAAGACCGTCCAGATACGCACCGCCTTCCACGCCGGCTTTGGTGAGGAAATCAAAGATCTCCTGCACCGTCATATCCGTGCTGCAGTTGTACCGCACGAGCGCGTCATAGTAATCCGCGCCGTCGGGATAATCGCAGAGCCCGCCGGCAGCCCGCGAACCTTTCAGTGTGGACAGAAGGCTCCTGACCCCCTGGTAAGCCGGGATGATCTCCTGCAGGACGATCTCCCGGTTGCGGGCTTTGTAAGCCTCCTTTTCCGCCTCCGTGACGCCGTCGAACTTGTCCAGGCTGTCCTCGAAATTGACGATCATATTGTTCTCTTCGCCCTTTTCGATGAACTCATTCAATTCGTACATGGCGTCCGACAGAGAGTATTCATCCAGGAAGTACCCTTCTTCCGCCTGCTGCTCCGTGAGCGTCTTCATCTGCTCGATATAGGACGGCAGTTCCGCAACCAGTGTCAGGTAGTCTTCCACATCCTGCTTTTCGTAAAACGGGAAATCCGCAAAGTAATCCGTTACAACATTCAGATACCCGATGTACGGCTGGAACATGCTGTTGAGATTCGGATACTTGTAAAGATCGCGCAGCGCCTCCAGATAGAACTCATAGATCTCATAATCGTATTTCTGAGAATCGCTCAGTTCTGCCGGATCGAACGCATGAAGCTTTTCGAGCGTGCTCTCCGCGGACTCCACCGACTCGTCGAACTCCTCGTAGTCGATGTCTCCCAACGTCACCTCCGGCTTCTCAAGCCCCAGACTCCGGTAGTCATACACAGACGAGTGAAAGGTAAGATAGTCCGTTTCCACGGTCTCCTCCCAGTCCTCCTGCAGGAACTTGTCAAAGTCCGCCTGTGTATCCGCCATCGCGGAGAACGAAGAACCGATCGTGATGATCAGGGTCAATACCGTAATGCCAATGATTTGCAAGTGTTTTTTCATGCCGCAACCTCAAGATGCTGAATAAGTCGGGTAACTATAGGTATTCTAACAGAATTTCCCCTTTTCTCCTACCATGCCGTATAGGGACATAAAATCAAATAAAACAGACGGCTCCGGCCGTCTGTTTTGATCCCGTTTCATTCCCGCGCGGAAAGCCCTTCCGTGACAGTTCTCTCAGGTATTGCTTATCTTTTCTTGTAGAGCACGAGTTCCGGATTCTTCCCCTCCTCTTCATAGGTGCACACCAGGATAAAATCCATGTTCGCCAATACACCGAAACACCTGTCGCCGCCGAATTCGCACTCCAGCTGATTGCCCAGATACGTCGTCTCATCGTTCAGGAACCGCACTTCCTCTCCGCTCGGGAGCCGGTACGGGAGATTGACGTATTGCCCGACGAGCGCGTTCAGTTTTTCGACTCTGGGCATGCCTTCGATGTGCAGCGCGTTGATCTCCGCGATCAACTGCTGTTTGAACGCCTCGAACTCCCCGTCATCGCCGAGTTCCTCATATCTCTTCCAGTAGTCCAGCGTCGGCAGGATCTGCTTCATGTAACTGCGCGCCTGCTCTTCTGTGAATCCCTGCGCGACCATGTGCGGCACACTGATGTCGATCAGGTCGTCCATATTGCTGTAAGTGTAGGTCCCGTCCGCATAGCACCACTGGCAGTAGTCCTCGTTGAGCGAGCCGTCTTTTTCATGGCTGAGGATCGTATCGTCGAGCGGCATCCCGCAGCACTGGCAGATGAGCTTCTGCGGCGAGCCGAGCAGCGTGTTGATCGAGACCCTGAAATAGTTGGACAGCAGTTTGAGCGTTTCCGTGTTCGGCACAGTCTCGCCGGTCTCCCAGCGTGACACCGCCTGCCGGGTCACAAATACTTTTTCAGCCAGTTCGTCCTGCGACAGGCCGTTCTTGGTTCTCAGTTCGTAAATGACATCTTTGGTAGTCATGGTCGTTCCCTCCTCGCACTCTCATTCTAATACGAAGCCGATTCCATTACACGCAACCCGCTGTTGCGCCGCTCTGCGGAAAGCCGACGCCCGTTTCCTGATCATCTCATCTCCCGGACCTTGTCCTCGATCTGCTTGAGCTCGTCCGCGGACAGTTCGGTCAGGTGCTCCAGTTTGTCGAGGTACCCCGAGAGGATCTCGTTTTCCTTCCTGTGGACCAGTTCGAGATAATAGCTGACAACAACGCCCGAGAACATCGCTGCGATCACGATCTCATAGAGCGTGCTGAACACGGTGAGCAGTCTGCCTATGAACGTGACGGTGACGAAATCGCCGAATCCGATCGACGTGCTGGCAACAAAAACAAACCAGATCGCATCCCCGAATCTCGTGATTCCCGGCTCAGTGTACAGAATAATGGCAGCGGCAAGGAAGATCCACGCCAGAAATCCATAGAGTATTTTATCAAAATGGAGTCTTCTGATCACCTTCCACAAAAGACCGATTTTTTTCATCCCATCACCTGCTTTCTTCCGGCACCTTGTCAGCGGACAACACCCTTTTGACGGAGGAGCGCTATGCCCTTTTCATCAAACCCGATTTCCCGGAGCAGTTCCTCCGTATTCTCGCCGAGCACGGGGCTGGCTTTGACAGGTCCGTCCTCCTCCAGATCGATCTTGACGGGGTTGCCGGGCGTGGTCAGGTCGCTCTTCATGCCGGGCTCGTAGACTGTCCACAGCATGTTCCGATGTTTTAGCTGCGGCAGTTCCATCGCTTCCGCAATGCTGTTCACCCGGCCGAAGGGAACACCGGCAGCAACCATCTTTTCCTCCAGTTCGGCGACCGTCCACTTCTTCGCCGCTTCCCGGACCCGCTCTTCGATATAGTCGACCGCCGCCACCCGCTTGGTGTTGGTGTCATAAGCAGGGTCGTTCTCCATGTCGTACAGTTCCAGTTCATGCGCGCATTTGCGCCACAGTTCCGTCGTACCGCAGGAAATGACGAACAGCCCGTCTTTTGCGCGGAACTCGCCCCACGGCGCATTGGCCGACCCGCGGTTGCCCTCACGTCCCATGAGATTGTCCGCCACTTCATATTCCAGCGGCGCGGATTCGGTCATGGAAAACAGCGCGTCCAGCATGGCGACATCGATGTGGCAGCCCTCGCCGGTCATGGCCCGGTGATAGAGCGCCATGGCGATGCCGGATGCCAGATACAGTCCGGCGATGCCGTCGCCCGGGTTACCCCCGAGCCGCACCGGGTCGTTGCCTGTGTAACCGTTGAGGCTCATGATGCCGCTCTCCGCCTGCGCGACCAGGTCATACGCAGGCCGGTTGCTCATCGGACCGCTCGTCCCGAAGCCGGTGATCTGCGCATAGATGATGTCCGGCTTGATCTCTTTCAGTTTTTCGTACGTAAAGCCGAGGCGCGCGAAGGTGCCCGCCTTGAAATTCTCGATGACTACGTCCGCGGACGCGATCAGTTTTGTCAGGATCTCCCTGCCCTCCTCCATCTTGAGGTCGATCGCAATCCCCTTTTTATTCCTGTTGAAGTAGGCGTAGTAGGCGCTGTGGCCGTTACGCTGCGGGCGCCAGCCTCTTGTCTGTTCCCCCGCCGGCGGTTCGACCTTGATCACCTCGGCGCCATGGTCCGCCAGCTGCATCGCGGCAAAAGGCCCGCTGTATGCCTGGGACAGGTCGATTACACGGATGCCGTTCAGGATCTTGTTCATACTCTCTCCACCCATTTCTTTGTCCCGGCGATATCCTGCGCTACACGAAGAAGAACGCCGCGCCGATCATGATATACACACTCACCAGCTGCAGCCCTTCCAGCCAGTTGGACTCTCCGTCCGAGTCAACACGGTTGGCGATCAGCACGGAAGCGGTGACCGCGACCAGTTCGAACGGTGTGAAGATGATGCTCATCGGCGTGAAGAACAGGCTGAGCAGGATGAGCACCGGCATGACGAACAGGATGATCTGCAGGCTCGAGCCGAGCGCGATCTCGACCGCCGCGTTCATCTTATTCTTGTACGCCATGAAGATCGCCGAAGAATGCTCCGCCGCATTGCCGATGATCGGGACCAGAATGATGCCGACGAAGGTCGTGGAAAGGCCGGCGCTTTCCGCCATCGGCTCGATCGTCCCCACAAAGATCTCGGAAAGGACTGCGATGCATACCGTGGCTGCGATCAGCACAATGACGGAGACAGACAGCTTCGTCTGCGGGTGCGATTCCTCCTCGGCGGATACGCTCTCCTCATAAAGCGACTTGTGCGTCACGAATGAGAACACGAACTGCATGGCGTAGATGAGCAGCATCAGCACCGCAATGATGACGCTGAGGCCTTCATACTGCGCGGTCAGGCTTTCCTCCGGCATCGTGTGCGTAAAGATGGCCGGGATCGCCAGCCCCAGCACCGCAAACAGCAGCATGCTGGCGGTGATATTCATGGAATGCCGGTTGAACTCCTGTGTTTTGTATTTCAATCCGCCGACCAGCATCGACATGCCGAGCACCAGCAGGATATTGCCGATCACGGAGCCGGCAAGCGACGCCTTGACGACGTCGAACATCCCCTCTTTCATCGCTACGAAGGCGATGATCAGCTCCGTGGCATTGCCGAACGTCGCATTTAACAGCCCGCCGATCTTCTGCCCGCAGTAGACGGAGATCGCTTCTGTGCTCTTGCCCATGAGCCCCGCCAGCGGAACGATCGCCAGCGCACTGCACACGAACAGCAGCGGGTCTGAAAACCCGGCTATTTCTCCTATGATCGTAAGGGGGACAAACACCAGCAACGCGTACAAGAACTTCATGCAGCACTCCTTCAGCGCAATGACATCAGATAACGGTTTATTATAGCATGTATTGCCGCGGAATCGCACCCCTTGCCGCCCGCGGTTTTGTTTCCCCGGCACCAATTGCGAATTCCTCTCTCTCTGCTATAATAAAAATGCAATTATTCTACAACCAACTTTGAAAATGCAGCCTTTCTGCTGCATTTCTGACAGTCTAGTAAAGGAGCTGATAGTTAATGAACAGAAGTATGATCAAACAGATCGGCAAAGACAACGTGAAAAAGCAGTGGGGCGAACTCCTGCTGGCTCTCGTGCTTGTTGAAGTCGCCTGCACATTCGCCGCGCTCATCACGCTGGGCATCGGATCCTTCGTGGTCAGCGGCCCGCTTTCCTTCGGTCTCACTTATCTGTACTACAGACAGACACAGGGCGATCAGCCCGGGCAGATGATGCTGCTGGAAGGTTTCAAAAAGAAGTTCGGCGAATCCTTCCTCGCAGGAGTCTTCCTCGGAGTCATCAAGGGGATCCCGGTCGTCCTCGGTATCATCAGTGCCTTCACTTCCCTGATCTCCCTGATCACGAGAATCCGCTACGGCATGTATGGCTACTATGATTATGGTTATGGCGGCGGCGGGTTCAGCTTCGGTTCCCTGCTGTGGTCGCTGCTGCAGATCGCGCTGACCGTAGCCTGCATCTACGTGTTTTACGGTCTGTGCATGGCGATGTATATCCTGGTCAGAGAGCAGGACAAGACCGCCGTCGGCGCCTTCAAGAAGAGCTGGGCAATGACTAAAGGCCAGAAAGGCCGTCTGTTCGTGTTCGACCTTTCCTTCATCGGATGGTGGATCCTCGTCGTTCTCACTCTCGGCATCCTTGCCATCTGGGTCAGCCCGTACTACACCAGCGCGAAGACCGTCATGTTCAACGACATCTACGATCACAGCCATGTGGCGGACAACCCGGATTTCAGTTTCCGCGATGAGTTCAACGGCTTTAAAGACATGGCCGGCAATGTCAAAGACAAGGCGGGCAGCATGGTCAACCGCAGCAGTGAAGACGCTGCACCGGCGGCACCCGCACAGGCCGCGCCGGAAGCGCCGGAAGCACCCGCTGCGCCGCAGCCCGCGCCCGGCATGAAGTTCTGCAAGCACTGCGGTGCACAGATCTCCGAAAGCGCCGTGTTCTGCAACAAGTGCGGCGGCCAGCAGTAACCCTGCAGGCAGCCTGCGTTGCGATTCCATGAATCGCGTCACACGAAACACAAAAACAGAGCCTTTTTCAAGGCTCTGTTTTTCTTTCATCAGTATGCGGCATGCTATTTGAGCTTGAGACCGTCTTTGAACGCCTCACCGACTCTGCCGGACACCCTGTAATAACCATGCGTATAAGGGTCAAAGGCAATCGCGTCCACCTTGTCCATATCGACCTTGTCGCCGTCCATCACGCGCTCATCCGCCGTGACATTCACGACCTTGCCGATGACACCGACGCCGTATTCGTTGTCCTGGTACTCGACGAACTCGCACTCCAGGCAGAGCGGGAACTCGTTGATGACCGGCGCATTGACGCATTCCGCCTTGCTTGCTGTCAGCCCGCTCTTTGCAAACTTGTCCGGGACACTGTTCCCAGAGACCACGCCAAAATAGTCCGCTTCGACCACGTGCGCCGCATCCGCGATACTGACAGTGAAGGCACCGGTCGCCTCAATGTTCTTGACCGTCTTGTGCGTTTCGGTCAGGTTGAGTGCCACATGGCCGCGCTCCTGCATCGTCCCCCATGCCGCATTCATAACATTCACATTGCCCTCTTCATCGTACGCCGCGACCATCAGGACCGGCATCGGGAAGATTCCTTCTGTTAAGTTTAACTTTTTTCTCATTAGGTCACCTCATTTCTTAACCCTGTCCGGAAGGACAAACAGAACATATCCGACAACCGCCCCCACGACGCCCGGCCGGATCACATCATAGCCGACCGCAAAAGTCCAGATGTCTTTGCTGATCAGGGTGTGCCAGATATACTGCGCCACGTTCCAGAACGCTATAACAAGAATCGTAAAAAGGACCGGAGCAACATACTTGTTCTTAATCATCCGCTTTGTCTCCTTCTCCACCTGCAAAGCCTTGTTCCAATGCGAGCAGCCGCTCTTTGCGCCATAGTCCGCAGCCATATCCCACCAGACTGCCGTCCGCGCCGATGACGCGGTGGCACGGGATGATGAGCGGGATCGGATTGCTCCCTACGGCACCGCCGACCGCCTGGGCCGACATACGGGCAAGGCCGCGTTCTTCGGCGACCCTCTCTGCGATCTGCCCGTACGTGACCGTTTCTCCGAACGGGATCTCAAGCAGGAGTTCCCACACCTGTTTGCGGAAAGCGGTCCCTTCCGGCGCAAGGACGGGCGTGAATCCCGGATCCTTTCCCGCAAAGAACAGGTCCAGCCAGCGGACCGTCTCCGTGAAAACAGCCGCAACTACCGGCGGGAGTTCTTCCCGCGGTGTCTCTTCATACGGAACGTCTTCCCGCGGCGTTTTTTCCCGCGTATCAAACCGCAGTTCCGTCAGGGCTGTTCCGCCGCAGGCGAGTGTGATGCCGCCGAGCGGCGATGCATAATGATAGTAATACTTCATAGCTGGATTATACTACTGCCCGGTGCAGCCGTCCAACCGATGCGCATCAGGTGCCGATTGTCAGATACGGGCGAGGCAGTCTCCCTTGCGCACACTGATCTCTTCTCCGCTGCCGGCGGACGCGGCAGCGCGCAGCAAGGCACCTTCCGCATGCCAGCTGTCTTTCTCAAGCAGGACGATGATCGTCGAACCGCCGAAGGCGAAGTAGCCCTTCTCCTCTCCTGCCGTGACCGCGGCGGGCATGCTGTGATTGCAGATCTTTCCGACGAGCAGCGCACCGACTTCCATTTGAACGATCCTGCCGCCTTCCTCTGTCTCCAGCACTGTATACTCCCTGCTGTTCTCGTGGAACACGGGACGCATCGTCAGCGCGAGCGGCCGCACGGTATGCAGCACGCCGCGGATCCGTCTGCGCTGCACCGGTCTGCCGCTGCAACAGTATCCGTACCTGTGATAATGCTGCGGCGTCAGACGGAAGATCAGGCAGTTGCCTCCCGCATACCGTTCCGCCGCCTCCGCGCTCTGCAACAGCTGCGCCAGGGAATAGTCGACGTGTTTGATGTGAAAGAGGCTGTCCGTGCCGACCGGATACACGCTGAGCAGCCCGTCGCAGGGGCTGAGCAGGACGCCGTCCGTCTCCTCCGCGGGCGATTCTTCCCGCCGTCTCGTAAAGAACGCATTAAAAGACGCGTACTGCTGTTCGCCGTACGCGGTCATATCGATGTGATGACGCCGTATGAAACCGGGGACAAACCGCGCAGACAGGCGACTGTCCAGCACTTTGCCCGCCACTGCAGAAACGCCCGGTCTGATAAGCCCCCTGAGCACGAACCGCCCCGGCACAGTATGATACAGCAGCCGCAGCGAAAGAGAGTCCTGCTGCTTTGTCTCTTTTCTTCTCCGGGGCTTCTTCATTGCCGTTTGGATCCTTGTTTATAGTGCTGCCCCAAGTCCCATGATCAGCAGGGCGAACAGGACAGCACCGGTCACGACCAGCACCAGTTTGCCGGCCAGATGCGGTTTGGAAAGACGGAACGGAAGGATGAACGCGATCGCCATCGCGAACAGGACAAAGCAAAAGCCCTGCATCGAAGCAGACGGCATATACCCTTCAATGATGTATACCGC
This sequence comes from Clostridiales bacterium, assembly GCA_040307715.1. Lineage (GTDB taxonomy): Bacteria > Bacillota > Clostridia > Peptostreptococcales > Anaerovoracaceae > RUG13615. Next base: position 10,410 of record JAWRJC010000117.1, read on the forward strand.
CGGCAGGAGCAGCGCCGCAGCAGTCACCGGCAGTCCCTGATAATACTTTCTGCTGCCGGTCTCATCCTTCTGCCGTTCTTCTTCCGTTACATTGAAATACGCGAGCCGGATCAGCGCGCAGAGCACGTAGACCCCACCGCAGAAAACCGAGAGCCGCGAGCCTTCACAGATCATGCAGACGAACACAGCGGGGAAGACGCCGAAACAGATCAGATCGCTCAGTGAATCGATCTGGATCCCGAATTTCTTCTCCAGTTCATCGCGCTCTTTCGTCGCAGCCACAGCGCCGTCGAACATATCGCAGAAGCCGGACAGCATCAGACAGATCAGCGCTGCGTCGTAGTGTTCGTTGAGGGCGTTGAGGATGCCGAACAGACCGATCAGCATCCCTGCGTACGTCAGAATGACCGTGTAATTGTAATAACCGTTGAGCCAGGTGGCGAGTCTTCTTCGATTGCCCATATGATCGTCTCCTCTGGATCGTTTGATTCTAATTGGCTGTGTGCCGGCGGCGCAGAATGATCAGATATCCCGCCAGCGTGAGTACTCCGGCCAGCAGCGTGCAGCAGTAGAACGACAGACCGCGTCCGAGGATCTGCAGCTGATAGGCGAAGGTCTTTGGGAAAAGGGTCTGGAACCCGTCGAGCATCAGGTAATCCGCCGCCCCCATGCCGCCGGGGATCGGCACGCAGTTGGAACCGATCTGTGACAGTGCCTGGATGACCCACAGGTCCGCGCCTTTATTGCCGAGCGGCTGCCCCATCGCGAGGTACAGCACCGGTGTCACGGCGATCTGCGAAAGCCGCTGCAGCAGATTGAAAAGGAAGGCTTCGGCAAGCATCTTCCGGTTGCCGCCCGCTGCATCCGCGCATTGCCGGTATTCTCCGACCAGTTCGTGCAGACGTTCGATGCGGCGCGCCGGATCATGCATCAGATGCCATTTGCCCAGCAGCCCGCACAGACGGCTCCCGAGCCGGAAGACCGCTTCTCCCTTCCTGATCAGTGCATAGAAAAGCAGCGTCAGACCGGCAAGAGCCGCCATCCCGAATACAATGAGGACTCTGGAAAAGGTATCAAACCGCAGGAACACGCGCGGGAATCCGATCAGGCTGACAGCTCCGATGACGAGCGTTGCCGCCGTATACAGGATCAGGTTGAACAGCAGCGCCGTCGTGATCACCGCTGCCGGAATGCGCCGTGCATGCATGAACAGCGCACTGGCCGGCTGTCCGCCCGTCGCGGAGGGCGTGATCGCGGAGAAAAACTGATCGCCTGCACTGTACAGCATGCCCTCCGGCCACCGGCGCGGATAGCCGAGATGCCGCAGAATGCACAGCAGGGCCGCTCCTTCGAACACGATGAATCCGGCCATGCACAAAAGTGTCAGGAACAGTCCCCCCGGGGAAGTCATCCCGAGTGCACGCACCACAGCGCGCGGAGACAGCGTGTCACAGAACGAAAACACTGTCCGGATCGTCAGCGCCGCAATGAGAAGCGCGGCGAACGCCCATGCCCATTTTCGTCCTTTTGCCATTCAAAAACCTCCTGTTTCCCATGTTAGAATACAGGAGGTTTCTAACATACAGTATCACGTTATCTTAAGATTTCTTTAACCTGCCCGGTCACCGGGCATCGCCGTGCGGCTTCCGGATCGTGAACGTCTGCCCGAGCGATTCATAGACGAGATCCTCTTCCTCCACGCCCATGGCCTGCGCCATCTCGCGCTCCTTGCAGCGCCGCTTGTTCTCCCGGCGGCCGAAGCGCATCACCAGCAGGAACAGTACGATCAACGTGAACAGCGCGATCGCCAGCGTGCGATACTGCATATACGCAGGCCAGCCAACCTTGAGTGCCAGATCGAGCAGGAAAACGAAGACAGCCGCGATCAGGATCCCTTTGAAATTGCGCTTGTTAAGGATCTGCCGCAACTTGACATCCGGGAACATGGCTTTCGCCGCGACCGTGAATGCACCTGTCAGAACGGCTGCCAGAAGCAGCAGATTGAGAATGCTGCCCCAGACCGGGGACAGTCCCACGATCACGAGATGGCCCGCATACATCACGAGATTGCCGATGAACCACAGCGGCACCACAACGATCGTGCGCACCCACAGCGGCAGTTCCAGGACCCATTCCCGGACCGTCCGCTTGGCCTGCACCACTGCCTGCTTGCCTTTTTCCTCGTCGTCCTGCGCGCCGTCGCCGATTCCCGTGTCCGGGTCGACATACTCAACAACAGGCTCTACATAGGTCTGCTGCAGGATATCCTGCGGGCTGTCGAATGTCGCATCCACCGCAGCCCCCGACGCTGCGATCGTGGTCGCCAGCGCGGTCACTGCTGCTTTCTTCTTGTCCACTGTCTGCTCCTTTGCGGGCTGCCGTTTCTGCCGGAACTCTTTCCGGCACATTATATTCCTTATATATCATACACGTTTTTTCCGTCAATCAAAAGACCTGCTTTTCAAGCAGGTCTGTCATTCCGTTGATAGATGCACGGATCAGAACGAGAAATCGCCGCTCTTCCCGCCGCTTTTACTGACGAGATGGATCTGGCGGATCACCATGCGTTTGTCGATCGCTTTGCACATATCGTAGATCGTCAGAAGCGCTCCCGATACACCGGTCAGGGCTTCCATTTCAACGCCCGTCTTTCCTTCCGTCACGACACGGCAGACCGCGCGGATCTCGCAGGCATCTTCGTCGATGTCAAAACTGACCGCCGCATTCGTCAGAAACAGCGGATGGCACATCGGGATCAGGTCCGGCGTCCGCTTCGTCGCGGCGATACCGGCGACCTGTGCCACCGTGAGCACATCCCCCTTCTTGACTTTCCGGCCGAGGATCGCATCCATGACCTCCCGGCTGACCTCGATGATTCCTTCCGCGACCGCCACGCGGTGCGTTTCCTCCTTGCCGGATACGTCGACCATGACGGCGTTTCCCTGTTCGTCAAAATGTGTGAAATCCATTGCTGACCCTTTCTCTATCGATCCTGCTTCAGGAGCAGTATAGCATCTTCGCGCAGCCGCAGCCAGTCCGGTGCCGGCCTGCCGTCCAGTTCGCGGCGCTCACCATCCTGCACGAACCAGCAGACTGCTTCCTCTGTACCGGCTGCCGCTTTCCCGGCAGGCCGGATATAGTACCGCCGCTCGAACGGAAGCTCATCGATCCCTTCCGGATCGAACGGCAGGCAGTTCTCCGGCGCCGTCCGCTCTTTGATGCCGTTCCCGCTTTTTTCATCCGCCCAGACCGGCTCGAATGCGTGCGCCCGGTAGCCCGCCGCCGTGACCCCCTCCGGGATCTCCCTGGCAAGCTGCAGCGTCACGCCCCAGGCGGGCAGCGCCAGCGTGTGCGCATCGATCCGCTCCGCCGCTGTGATATTCTTGCAGCCGGTCATCCGCGCGATGCGGACCGTGCCGGGGTCTTTGAAAAGCGCCTTCGTTTCTCCCTGCGCAAGGAGCCGCCCTTCGTCCATGACCAGCAGTTCGTCCGCAAAGCGGTAGATCTCGTCGCGGCTGTGGGACACCATGATGACCTGTCCCGGATAGTCCGACAGCAGATCGGCCAGTTCGTGCTGGAGCCGTTCTTTCAGATGCTGGTCGAGCGCGGAGAACGGTTCGTCCAGCAGGATCAGGTCCGGCCGGTACGCCATGATGCGCGCGAGCGCCGTACGCTGCTGCTGGCCGCCCGAGAGCTGGCCGGGATAGTGCGATTCCAGGCCGGTCAGATGAAACCGCTCGATCATTTCCCTGACGCGCGACGCCCTTTCTTCACCGCCGGTCCTGAGCCCCGCCGCGATGTTCTGCGCGACCGTCATAGTCGGGAAAAGGGCGTAGTTCTGGAACATGTAGCCGACATTTCTCTTCTGCGGTTTGATGTCCGTCTTTGCGGCGCGGTCAAACAGAACGCGGTCATCGATCGCGATACAGCCCGCGTCAGGCCGCTCGATGCCCGCGATGCTCTTGAGCGTGAGGCTCTTGCCGCAGCCGGACGGACCGAGGATGCCGATGCGTCTCGCGTTGCTGTCAAACGATATATCCAGCGAGAAATCGCCAAGCTTTTTCCGGATGTCGATCGAAAGTGCCATGACGGTCCCCCTACCAGCGTTTGACGTTCTTCATCCGGCCCGCGGAGAAGAGGTTGATCAGAAAGATCGTCACAAAAGCGATCAGCAGCACAACGATGACCCAGAAGCCTGCCGTCATGTAATCGCCGTCCTGGATGACCATCGCGATCCGCTGTGAGACCGTCCCGGTCTTGCCGGGGATATTGCCTGCGAGCATCGATGTCGCGCCGTATTCGCCCATCGCTCTTGCGAACGTGAGGATCACGCCGGAAGCGATGCCCGGTCCTGCCGTCGGCACGACGATCTTCCAGAAGATCGAGACATCGCTCATCCCGAGCGTGCGCCCCGCATAGACCAGATTGGCATCGATCTGCTCGAACGCGGCGCGCGCGTTGCGGTACATCAGCGGGAACGCGATGACCGTCGCCGCGAGGATGCAGCCGAGCCAGGTCTGCACGACCTGGATGTCAAATACGTCGTTCAGGAAGATGCCGACCGGCCGGCGCCGCGAAAAGATCAGCAGGAGCACGAAGCCCGCGACCGTCGGCGGCAGTACCATCGGCAGCGTCAGGATGCCGTCGACGAATGCTTTTGCACGCGAAGGGAGCCGCACGACTTTGCGTGCAGCCCACAAACCGAGAAAGAATGAGATGACCGTTGCGACCACGCCCGTTTTCAAAGAGATGATCAACGGACTCCAGTCGAGGTTCTGCATCAGTTCCAGCATGCCTGCTCCTTCGCTGCCATGCCGCGTAACGCGGCGGATGATCAAAGATCGATATCAAAGAGATGGGTCTTGTAGACCTCCTTGGCCTCATCGCCCGTGAGATACGCAAGGACGTCTGCCGCGGCTTCTGCCTGCGCGTCCGTCGCATCCGGATTGCTGATCAGCGCGATTGGATAGATGATGTCGCCCGCAGTGTCATACGGGACGACCTGCAGGATCTTCACATCGTTTTCATGGCCGTAGGTATCGGACAGATAGACCGTGCCGACTTCACAGGAACCTTCCTGCACCGCGGTCAGAACCTTGCTGACATTGCCCTGCTCGCTGATCTCGATGCCGCCCAGCGCCGCAGAAACTTCCTGTGTCGTGTAGACCGCCGGGTCATCGACCTTGTCCAGGATGCCGAGGTTCATCAGCGCGCGGCGCGTATACTTGCCGACCGGGACGCTGCCGTCTGCCAGCGCGAGGCTCGCCGCCTTGTCCAGATCTTCGATACCTGTGACTTTCGTCGCGCTGTCCGGCTGTGTGATGACGCAAAGCTGGTTGTTGAGGACATCCTGCCGGCTGCCTTCGATCACCAGACCGGCTTCTTCGACTTCATCCATCTGCTTCTGCGCAGCGCTGAAGAAAATATCACACGGTGCGCCTTCCATGATCTGTGTTTTCAGGGTACCCGAACTGTCGCAGTTCAACGTGATCGTCACATTCGGATGATCCGCCTCATAGGACGCCTTCAGCTCTTCCAGGGAGGAACGCATGCTCGCCGCCGCGAAGACCAGGACTTCGACCTGCTCCGCGCTCTCTTCCGGCGCGGCTGCCGAACCGCTGTCCGCGCTCGCCGCGTCCCCGCTGCCGCAGCCGGCAGACGAGACCGCCAGGGCCGCACAAAGCATCACGATCAGAATCATTCGTTTCATTTTGTCCTCCTGTTTTATTTACGTGCGCAGTCGCCGGCTGTGCCCCGCAGGACGTCCAGCCCGTGGCGCAGCGCAGGTAAAACGAACTCCAGACTCTCCCGGACCGCCTTCGGGCTGCCGGGGAGGTTGATGATCAGCGTCCCGCCGCGGATCCCTGAAACCGCCCGGGACAGCATCGCATGCGGCGTCTTGGTCATCGAGAATGCCCGGATCGCTTCGGCGATGCCGGGGGCCATCCGGTCGCAGACCGCCAGGGTCGCTTCCGGGGTGATGTCGCGGGGGGAGAACCCCGTCCCGCCGGTTGTCAGGATGACGCTGACCTGCCGCTGGTCCGCAAGGCGGATCAGTTCTTTTTCGAGGAAGACGCGCTCATCCGGCAGAAGGATGCCCTCGACCACATCGTAGCCTGCCTCTTCCATCATCTGCCCGATGAGCGGACCGCTCTCGTCGGTCCTCTGCCCGACGGATCCCTTGTCCGACAGCGTGATCCAGGCCGCTGTGAACGGTCTGTCCGGCGCGGCGGGGATCATCTCCACCTCGTCACCGGCTTTGATATCGCCGCCCTCCAGAACGACCGAAAAAACGCCTTCCCGCGGCATGATGCAGTCGCCGACCGCATGGTAGATCGCACAGTGCGTATGGCACTCCTTGCCGATCTGGGTCATCTCGAGCAGGACGCCGTCCGGTCCGCCGATCCGGAATCTGGTCCCCACCGGCAGACTGCGGAAATCGTATCCTTCCACGATCAGGTTTTCCCCGAATGCGCCAAAGTCCACGTCCGCGCCGCGCTCCCGGAACGCTTCGATCTTTTCGATCCCCAGCAGGCTCACCTGGCGGTGCCAGTTGCCTGCATGCGCATCACCGTCGATGCCGTGGCCGGCGGTCAGGTGCGCGCTGCCAACCGGAACCTTCTGCGTCCCTTTTTTCGTGCTCACACAGATCTCGATCAGTTTTCCCATCCTCTTCGTCAACCTCCGATCTCGCTCATCGATTTTGGTTCGGCCGCCTGCGGCTGCTCGGTGAAGCAGTGCGCGGCCGGTTTGGCGAGGACCGCTGTGCGGAGCGATTCCTCGAGTGCTTTCGTACACGTCTCCGACACCGCCTTGTCCAGCGCAAGTGCCGGCAGCAGATCCACGCTGTCCTCGTAGCACAGACACGGTTTGATCTGCCCGGTCGATGTCAGACGGATGCGGTTGCAGCTGCTGCAGAAAATACCGTGCATCGCGCTGATCAGTCCGACGGCGCCGTTTTGGCCGGGGCGGCGGTAGTACACCGCGGGGCCGTTGCCGTGGACGGCATCATCCTCTTCCAGATCAGGAAACGCCTTTTGCAGACGTTCCAGGACCGCTGTATTGGATAACCCTTCATCAGGTCTGCCGAAGCCGACCGGCATGATCTCGATGAACCGCACATCGAGCCCGTTATCAAAGGCAAAGGCGGCGAACTCCTCGATTTCATCCTCGTTGAGACCGCTCATCGGCAGGCAGTTGATCTTCGTGCGAAGACCGGCTCCTTTCGCGGCGGCCACCGCTTCGAGAACAGCGTCCAGTTCCCCGCCCCGCGTGATGAGGCGGTACCGGTCGGCCCGGAGCGAATCGAGGCTGATGTTGACCGCGTCAAGACCTGCCTCAAGCAGAGCATCGAGATGACGCACGAGCTGCTGCCCGTTGGTGGTCAGGGTGACCTGTTCGATCCCCGGGATTTCCTTCAGCGACCGGATCAGGTCCGGACAGCCTTTCCGGACAAGCGGTTCCCCGCCGGTGATCTTCAGCCGCGTGATCCCGAGCGCTGCGGCAGCCCGGGAGATCCGGACGATCTCCTCGTAGGTCAGCAGACGGTCCATCGGCAGTTTTTCGATGCCGCCTTCCGGCATGCAGTACAAGCACCGTAGATCGCAGCGGTCCGTCACCGAGATCCGCATATAATCTATATTTCTTCCAAACGCATCCTTCATCTGTGCACAGTCTCCCGTCCCTGCCGCTACTTGCCGAACCCGCAGTTCGGGAATGTGCAGACGGGGCAGTCAAGGCAGAGCCCGCCTTCGCCCAGTCTGTCAAAGTCGTCCTTGCACAGGATCTCACCGGTCATGATCCGCGGAAGGACCAGATCGAAGATCGTCCGCTTCGCGTACATGACACAGCCGGGCAGCCCCATGACCGGGATCTTCCCGTCCCCGTAATACGCGAGCATGAACATCGCCCCGGGCAGGACGGGCGCCCCGTACGTCACGACGCCGGCATCCCCGCAGACCCGGCGGATCGCGAACGGTGTGCGGTCATCCGGATCCACGCTCATTCCGCCCGTGCAGAGGATCATATCCGCGCCGTCCGCCAGCAGTTTTCTGACCGCTGCCTCGATATGCTCCGCGCCGTCGTCGCAGACCTCATGGCCGATGATCTTCGCGCCGAACTCCTCCACCTTGCCGATGACCACAGGTGTGAACGTATCCTTGATCCGCCCGTGGAACACTTCGCTGCCGGTCGTGACGATCCCGACGTTTTTCGGCTCGTAGGGACGGATGCTGAGGATCGGCGTTTCTCCGGCCTCCCGGCGGACCGCTTCCATCTTTTCTTTCTCAATGACCAGCGGGATGACCCTCGTGCCGGCGAGTTTATCCCCTTTGCGCACCGGGAAGTCCCCGTGCCTGGCCGCGATCATCATCTGCCCGAACGCATTGACCATCTTAAGTTTTTCCCGGTCGATCTTCAGGACCCCGTCGCAGTCGGCAAAGAGTTCGATCTTACCTTCCTTTGCCTCGTTCCGGCTGATATGCGCGCCTTTCGCAATCGCGCAGAGCACCTCTGCTGCGTCATTCTCGTGCATCATCGTCTCGTCGTTTTCCCAGACGTAGATGTGCTCCTTGCCGACGCTGAGCAGGACCGGCACATCTTCCTCGCGGATCACGTGCCCCTTGCGGAACACCGGGCCTTTGGAAACGCCTTTGATGATCTGTGTGATGTCGTGACAGAGGATCTGTCCGACCGCGTCTTCTGTTCTCAGTAGTTTCATTGTCTCCCTCCTGCAGGAAAATCTTTCTACTGTTTATTGTAGAAGAATCGCTTCCGAAAAAATGTTGGCATGCTAACAATCCAAACGAAATGTTCAGAACACTTTGCAGAGATGGTCTGCCAGCGCATCAGCTTCATTAAGCCCAAACACCGGAACCCCGGGGACAGCGACCGCCAGATCGGTCACGACCGCGAGGAGCGAAGCGGGATCGCAGACCGGCGACGCGGAAACGCCCTGCCGGACGACCTCGATCTTCGGATAAGACGTCCATTTGAATCCTTCCAGAAGGATCAGATCCGCTTCCGGATACAGCGCGATCAGGTCCTCCTCTGTGACCTGCGCGTACTTGACCGCCTGGAATTTCTCCCCGTCAAAGATCGCCGCGCCGTACGCGCCGGCGGCGAGGAGCCGGCAGGTATCCGTGCCTTCCCTGTCCGCCGCAAAGCCGTGGCCGTCGTGCTTGAGCACTGCCACGCGAAGACCGCGCGCCGTCAGCGCGGGGATCAGCTTCTCGAGCAGGGTCGTCTTGCCGGAATTCTTGACCCCTGACACCGCAATGATCTTTACAGCAGCCATACATCCACCCTGCTTCCCGCAGCAAGCGGGCCTTTCTCCGCCGGGATATCCACCAGGCAATTCATGCCCGCGGAAGACGCGAGCTGACCGGAGGCGTGCCCCTCCGGCAGTGTGACGCGGCCATCCGCAAAGTATCCCCGGACGATCCGCCGCATCCCGCCGCCCTTCTCAAACGGCGTTTCGAGGACCCCGTCCGTTCTGACCGGCAGCAGATCCCCGCACCCGGCGAGCTCGGCGAGGACCGCCCGCCCGAACAGTTCGAACGTCGCCCCTGCCGCGAACGGGTTGCCGGACAGGGAGAGGATCGGTTTTTCATGGACCGAGAACATCAGCGGCGAGCCGGGTTTGACCCGGGCTTTCCAGAGGATCCGGTCAGCGCAAAGAAGCGGCAGCGTCTCGTGCAGGATGTCTTTTTCTCCGACGCTCACCCCTCCGACCGTCAGGATCAGATCCGCCTCTTCTTCCGCCTGCCGGATGGCCTCCGCAAGTGCCTGCGCATCATCCGGAAACGCCTCCTCAAGCCGTACAACAAGAACACCCAGCTCCGCGAGCCTGGCAGCCAGCATCGCCGCGTTGGACGAATAGATCTTCCCGGGCGGCAACGCCGCGGTGTCGTTCGCCACGAGTTCATCGCCTGTGCAAAACAGCGCGCACCGCACCTGCCGGACAACGGGCAGCATTACCTCTTTGCGCAGCAAACCCGCCGACGCCAGCACGCCGCAGGCGCTGCCGGTGAGCCGGGTCCCTTTGCGCAGGAGTACATCGCCCTCGCGGAAATCCTCTCCGGCGGGGCAGTAGTTCTGATAGGGCTTCACTTCACTGAAGATGGTGACCCGTTCCGTTCCGAGGTCTGTGTCTTCCTGCCGCAGCACGCAGTCACAATCCGGCGGGATCGGCGCCCCGGTCATGATCCGCGCTGCCTGTCCCTGCCGGACAGGAACGGACGGCACGCCGCCCGCATAGATCTTGTCCACAACGGTCAGCGTGACCGGCGTGTCCGGGCCGGCACCTTTTGTATCTGCCGCGTGCAGCGCATAGCCGTCCAGCGGCGAGCGCGGCCAGGGCGGCTGGCTGACCGGCGCATAAACATCCTCCGCCAGCACCCGGCCATGTGCCTCTGCCGCCGGAACGGATTCCGCCGCCAGCGGCTGCACCCGGTCTGTGATCAGACGCAGCGCTTCCTCGACTTCAAGCATGGTCCGCATCGGTTTCTCCTTTACTAATGCTCAATAAAAACGGCCGTCCGGAAGGAACGGCCGTCTGTACCACAAAAACAGACCGGGCGTTTCCTTCTCAAACACGGAAAGCAGGAGCGTTTCCCCTCCCACTCTGCAATCCTCCGCCGCACCGGCTGTCCAAAGCGGCCTTCCCGGAAGATCTGCGTCCTGACAGCCATGGCGCATCACAGTCCGCAAACTGTGCGGCGGTAGGCCGAAAGGATCGGAAACAAATTATCTATTTAGTTATTTTTACCCTGTCCGGGCGGATTCGTCAACGGAGAATCACTTTTCTCCGTCAAACAGTTTTCCATAGTCCTGCCTGGCATCGGCAATGTGATGAATATAGACTGTCCCATTGTCGGTCTTATAGAATGCGACATGCCTTTTCTGAATGATCATCCGAAATCCGAGTGCATTCGCCCAGTCACTCGGCGTCAGCGAGCCGCTGTCCGGATGATCTGCAAGCCGCGAAATGGCACGCACGATCGCCGTGGTTACTTTGAGCGCTGTCTTTTCATCAAACCGCATCAGATACCAGTCCTCGATGCGTTTCAGATCCTCCCAGGCAGCAGGCAGATATTCAATCCTCAATGCCCCTCACCCTGCCTTTCAGCATCGCAATAACTTCCTCTTCACTATATGTGCGTGCTCCGGAAATCCGTTCTGCCTCGGAATACAGCAACCGTTCACGGAGTTTGAGCACCTCCTCCCGCCGCTCATAGGCCTCGATGCTGAGGATCACCATATCCCCTTCGCCGTTCTTCGTAATATAAATCGGTTCCGCCGTCTCCTTGACCATGGCGGAAAGGGACTGATAGTCATTGCGCAGTGCCGTGGATGGTTTGATGATCATGATTTCTCCTTTATCACAGAACCATTTAATTCTATCATTATTCTATCATAATTTTGATATACCACAAGACCGCCAGCCTGTTTTCTCGGGAAAAGATGTGTGCCTCTTCCGGTATCATTGCATTTTCCATTGATTTCAATTGTCTTCATGATAAGATTTTGATAGTGACAGCAAGAAAGGACTCACACCATGCAGAATGAACTGATCAGGAACCGCCTCGCGGCGCTCCGCTCCAAAATGAAAGATGCCGGGATAGCCGGCTGTATGATCCCCACGGACGATGACCACATGTCCGAGTACGTCTGTGCGCACTGGACGTCACGGGAGTACTTCTCCGGATTCACCGGCTCTGCCGGCACACTCGTCGTCCTTGCGGACAAAGCCGCTCTGTGGACCGACGGCCGCTACCATCTGCAGGCCGCCGATCAGCTTGCGGGCACCGGCATCGACCTGATGAAAGCCGGTCTGCCGGAGACACCCGCCATTCACAGCTGGCTGCTCGACGCACTCCCGGCGGAAAGCCGGTTCGCCTGCGACGGCCGCTGCCTGTCCGCCAGAGAAGGACTTGCGCTGCAGGAGGATCTCGCAAAGAAACAGATCACTCTGACGGCGGAATTCGATCCGGCAGAAGGCGTCTGGGAAGACCGCCCCGTCCTGCCGGACGGCCCGGCATGGCTCTTCGAGGAAGGATATGCCGGCGAATCCGCCGCTTCCAAACTGGCGCGTATCCGGGAAACGATGGCCGCCAAAGAAGCGGAGATCCTCTACCTCACAAAACTGGACGAAATCGCCTGGCTGCTCAACATGCGCGGCAGCGATGTCGATTACAACCCGGTCTTTCTGGCATTCCTGTCCGTCACCCCGGAAGGCGGCACCCTGTATATCGACCGCAGCAAGATCACGCAGGATACGGGCAGCATCTTTCTGGATGATTCGGAAGAAGGTATCCCGGCGTACCTGACCGGCCTGGGCATCACGATCCGTCCGTACAATACCGTTTACGATGACGCAGCTCTGTGTGCCGGAAAACGCGTGATGGTCTCTCTGAGCGACCTGAACTTCCGCCTGCACGAATCGCTCCGCGCTGCCGGGGCGGACCTGCTCGATACGGCGAGTCCCGTGCTGCTTGCGAAAGCCATCAAGAATGAGACAGAGACCGCGAACAGCCGCCGTATCCACGAACAGGACGGCATGGCGATGGTGCGGTTCATGAAATGGCTCAAAGAGCTGAAAGCGGATGAAGAGGGGCATCTCTATGACGCGGCAGAGCAGACCGCAGCGGAAGCTGCGCCAGCCGCCCCGGTCACAGAACTGTCCGCGGCGCAGCATCTCGATGCGCTGCGCGCGCAGATCCCGGGCAGCCTCGGCCTGAGCTTCTCGACGATCAGCGGCTACGGCCCGCACGGCGCCATCATCCACTACGAAGTCACACCAGAGACCGATATCCCGCTCGAGGCGCACGGCCTGTACCTCGTAGACAGTGGCGGGCAGTACCTCGAAGGAACGACCGACATCACCCGGACATTTGCGCTCGGTCCGCTCACGGACGATGAAAAAGAAGATTTCGCGCTGGTGCTCCGCTGCGCGCTGCACCTGATGGACGCGCAGTTCCCGGAAGGTGTCTGCTTTGAGAATCTGGACGTGCTGGCGCGGCTTCCGCTCTGGGAGAAAGGCCTCGACTACCTGCACGGCACCGGCCACGGCGTCGGGCATGTGCTGAACGTCCACGAAGGCCCCAACCGGTTCCACTGGCGGCCGGCTCCCGGTGCACAGAACACAAAGATCGAACCCGGCATGGTCACAACAGATGAACCAGGTCTGTACACCGCCGGTGCACACGGCATCCGCACGGAGAATGAACTGCTCTGCGTAGAAAAAGCGAACACAGAATACGGGCGGTTCCTCGGGTTTGAGTGCCTGACGCTCTGCCCCATCGACCTCGACGCGGTCGATCCGCAGTATTTCGACGAGCGGGAGATCGAACTGCTCAATGGCTACCATGCCCGCGTCTATGAACGGCTCGCACCGGAGCTGACGGACGAAGAGCGCGCCTGGCTGAAGACATACACGCAGCCGGTCAGCAAGTGATCCTCCAGACCGGTCCTTCAGAAGAAACAAAGAGAGAGTCTCCGCGGAGACTCTCTTTTTCTGCCATTTCCCGGCCGGCGGCGCCGGCCTGTCGGACCGCCGCTCTACTCATGCGGCGCGATATAGAAATTGCCTTCGGTTTCCTCGGTGCGGATGATATCGACGAACGCGTTCTCGTCGACCTCGCG
>JAWRJC010000118.1:0-10668 GCA_040307715.1 Clostridiales bacterium
GGCGGCTTCTGCCGCCGCAGCGCCCCGGCGACCCCCTTCCCTATAAGTAAGCAACCAAAAGACGGGCCCGCAAGCCCGTCTTTTGTGTCCCAACCCCCCACCAGAGTTGGTACGCTCCTTCTTTCCTATTCCATTCACCTAAGGAGATTACTCGAGTTCGAGGTTGACATCATTGTGCAGCACCTTGACGTTCACCAGATAGAAGATCACGCCGATGACCAGCCAGGACAGGCCCAGTGTCAGCGCATATGCGGACAGGCTCGTCCAGATGTAGGCGATGATGACGAAACCGATACCCGGAAGGATCAGGTGCTTCCAGACCTTGCCGGTCTTCTTCTTGAACCAGAAGTAGTAGATGACCGTGAAGTTCAGAATGATGAACGCCGACAGACCGCCGAAGTTGATGACGACGGAGATCGCGTTGATCGCGCTCGGGAGCAGATAGACGCTGCCGATGGTCAGAACGAGGGAGAACACCGCGATGAAGATCGTGGACACGTACGGTGTCTGGTATTTCTTGCTGACCTTGGAAAGCGCATGCGGCAGCATTCTGTCGCGCGCCATCGAGTAGATGATGCGGGAGATCGCCGCCTGAGCGACCATGCAATCCGCGATGCCCCAGCTGAAGCCGGTCGCCGCCGCGCAGATGACCATGACCTTCGGGCCGCCGGCCAGCTGTGCCACTTCATAGAATGCGTTATCTACATTCTCGAACGTGCCTTCGCCGCCCCAGGGCAGTACGCATGCCGCAAGATACGTCTGGATGATGAAGAACGCACCGACCGCGAGGATCGCGTATACGGAGCCCTTACCGACGGAGTCCGCACCGCCCTTGGTCTCCTCAGCCAGTGTGCTGATGCCGTCAAAACCGAGGAAGGACAGGACGCAGACAGAGACCGCACCCATGACGATGTTCATGCTGAAGTTCTCGTTGTAGACCGGTTTGAGCGTGAACTCAACGCCGGGCGTCGTTACAACATAGTGAATTGCCGCGACGCAGAAGACCAGGAACACGATGATCTCGAGGACCAGCATGATCCAGTTGAAGCGGTTGGTCCATTCGATACCGATAACATTGACGATCGTGTTGAACACGATGAACCCGATCAGCCAGACGTAGATCGGAACGCCTTCCAGACCGGGGATCGCAGACAGCGCCGTCGCCGCGACGATGTACAGCAGCGTCGGGACCAGCAGATAGTCCAGCAGGATCGCCCAGCCGGACATGAAGCCGACCGGCTTGCTGATCGCCTTCGACGCGTAGCCGTAGACAGAGCCCGAGATCGGGAACTCTTCCGCCATACGCCAGTAGCTCAGCGCCGTAAAGACCATGCCCACCAGACCGATGGCGTAGGCCAGACAGACCATGCCCTGGGAAATGGACATGACTGTACCGTAGATGCCGAACGGCGCGATCGGCACCATGAAGATCAGTCCGTAACAAACAAGGTCGGGTACCGTCAGTGCCCGCTTGAGTTCTTGCTTGTAACCAAGACTCTCAACTGTTTTGTCACTCATACTCTACCTCCTAAACAAAACATGTATGATACCGTCCGGCGCGGCAGTGACCGTTCCGCGCCGCATCTATACCGCGGCCCGCGCGTACGTTTAGTACGCCAGGCCCGGGATATACTTCTTCGGGAAGACGAAGCGCACCGTCTTCTCCGGATCGACGACCTGGCAAATCTGCAGGTCGCCCACAAGACTCATCAGCATGACCGTATCCGGCAGGCTGAGGTCGGTCCGTTCCATGATCATCTCCTGCATCAGTTCGGTCGCCACTTTGCAGGCCTCATCGACCGTCGGGCGGGAAACGATGACGGACAGCGCGTCCGCATTCTCAAGGACCGGATAGATAGGCGCCTTGCCTTTGACAACATCCAGTGTCACATTGACGTTCGCCGGGATCTCCAGACCGGACACGCCGATCTCCCCATCGCCCATCACAGCATGCAGATCGCCGAAACCGAACAGCGCGCCTTCCGCCGCGACCGGGAAGTACAGCGTCACGCCTTCCCCGATCATGGTGTTGTCCATGTTGCCGCCGTGCCGGCCGGGTGTACCGGTGTTGATATCCTGCCCGCCGTCCGGCGCGACGCCGATGACGCCGATCATCGGTTTGATCGGGATATCGACGGCAAATCCGTTCTCTGCCACATAGTGGACTTCTCCGCCGTCGACAGAGACAACTCTTGTGTGCGACCCTTCGATACGGTCACCAAGAGTGCCTTCATCCTTCAGACAGCAGACCGTCCCCTTCTCATTGAGGTCGATCTTGTTGATCGTGACTTTCAGTGCATCGCCGGGCTCCGCACCATTGACATAGACCGGGCCGGTCGCCGGATTGATGCGGTCCCAGTCGATCTCTTCCATCACATCCTTCGGATCGCGCAGCTGATTGCCAAAGCAGTCCATCGTCTCGAAATCGATCACCGCCGGCGCATCGACGCGCAGAACCGGCTCGTTCTTATCACAGAAGCTGTAAAAAACATCCTGGCTTGTGATTTTCATGTCTTGCCTCCTCTTTTGTATCGATGAAGAATATTGTTAATCATTCCATTACTCATTTATATAGCACACTAACTATTAGTATGTCAACTGTTGTCTGACAACAAACCCGATGTATTGAAAAATCAACTCTTCCGGAACCTGTTTTTGATAGCAGCATTAAAAAAAGACCAGTGGTTTCCGGTCCTTTTTTCTTACTCTCGTTTCTGTCTGTTGTCCCGCTACTGCAGCTTCGCACCGCACTTTTTGCAGTACATTGTGCCGGGTTCGACCGGGTTGCCGCAGGAGGGGCATACCGTCCCCTGCACCGGCCTTGCCTGCTGCACCGGCGGCGGTGTCTGCTGCACGGACTGCGCAGCCTGCTGCGCGATCGGCCGCTGGCTCTGTCCGCCCTGCGTGAATGTCCCTTTGCGCAGCGCATCCAGGAATGTCTCCTGGCTCTCCACGATCTTCCCGTAGGAATACGTCATCAGTGAAGACAGCCATGCAAAGAAGGCAAACACGACAAAGGCAATAATGCCCGCAATGATGATGCCGACGCTGATCTCGCCGTAATTCTGCTGCGAGAGCCCGACGATCACCGCGCCTGCCCCCAGCAGTGCCATCAGCAGACTCAGGATGAAGACAACGATCGCAAATGTCTGGATCTTCTTGCCCGAATTATGAAACATATGATTCCTCCTTCCCGGATGCGGCGCCGGATGCGCTGCCCGCATGCTGCCCGCAGCCGTTCATGAGGACAGTATAGCATATCTTTATAACACGTGCCCGAAATCGCGGATCTTGACGCTGTCTTCGCGGTCATCGCGGTCCGGCAGGAAGAAGTCGATGTTCACGACCGTCGTGCTGCCGATGTTCTTCGTGGAATGCACCGCATTTGCCGGGATCAGCGCAAAGCAGCCTTCGTTCAGGATGTAGGACTCCTCGTCCACATTGAGCTGCATGCGGCCGTTCTGCACATAGGTCAGCTGGATGTTCTCGTGGCTGTGCGGCGCCGCGCCCTGCCCTGCCGGCAGTTCCCAGTACTGCAGCGTCGCCAGCGGCGGCAGCTTCATGACGCAGGAGCTAAGCCCGCCGTCCCAGTCGCGTTTCCATTCCTGTTCATTGACATCAAAAATCTTTGCTTTAGCCATTGATCTACTCCTTAATATCCGTATTCCTCATCGATGAGGATCACTTCGCAGGTCGTGTTGTTCATCGGTTGCCAGAGCGTGACCATCGCTTTACACTCGCGGTCCTTGCTCCTGCAGTCAAAGCAGCGCGTGCCGACCGTCCCGGCTGCCACGCATGCGGGCTTGCCCGGGAAATCCGCATTGCGCATCGTGCACGCCACGTTGCGGCAGCGCGCCACGGCCATCGTATAGTCCGGTGCGAGCTTGTTGCTGCCCACGACCAGGATCAGCCGCTTGTGCCCCCACAGGATGCTCGCCGCGCGGTTGCCGTTGCCGTCGACAAAGACGATCTCACCGGTCTCCGCCAAACCGTTGGCGGAGCACATATAGACTTCCGTGGTCATGCTCTTTTCGCGGGCATAGTCCGGGTCCTGGCGCCAGTGCCAGTAGACATCGTTGTGCTCGCTGAGCGATTCGAAGAGTCTCAGCTGGTCCAGTGTTTTGGAACCGCCGAACCCGATGCTTGTCCCGTCGAGTTCTTCGTCCAGATAAGCCTTTGCCTCTCTTCCTGTCTTGAAGACATGCACTTCAAACCCGTTCCGCTCCAGATTTTTCTTTGCTTTGCTGAAGTCCATCGTTTTATTTCATCCAATCCGGCAGCTGCTCTTCCGTCATGCCGCAGTACCGGCATCTCTTGTAGCGGCAGGTCTCACAGTTACCCTTGTTGCCCGGCACATCCGGCTCGCCCTTGACTTCGTTCTCGATGAACTCGACGCAGGCTTCGACCGCCTCCTTGTCGCCTTCGACCGCCAGGACAACGCTGCCCTGGTTGCCGCCGATGCCGCCCGCCGCGACCAGCGTGGTCTCAAGGCCGAACAGGGTCTTCAGCGCTTCCTTCTCGGTGAACGGGATCGCCGTCGCGATGTGGTACATACCGAAGTCAGCCCCCATGGAAATGTCGATGCGCTTGGCGCCGACCGCCTGGCAGGATTCCTTGACGGACGGAACAAGCTTTTCGAGACCGACCGGGCAGATCCATCTGAGACCGTTCGAGGTGACCGGTCCGATGATGTTCGGGATGGTGCCGCCGTCAAAACCGGAGGTGATGATGCCGACATTGCCTTCCGGGTCGATCGCGTTCGCGCCTTTGATGACGACGGTTTCCTTATAGAAATCGAACAGACCGTCTTTCAGGGTCATATCTTCCTGCGGGACGCCCTGCTTGTAGACCATCGGGAAGAACTTGCGGCTCTCCAGCGGGGTGTTGCAGAGGACGCCGTTGGTGGAAAGGCCGACGGTGCACAGTTCCGGACGGTATTCATCCGTTCCCATCAGTTCCTGCGCCACATACGCATTGGTGGTGCCGCCGGCGAGCAGGACGTACGCCTTCTCCCAGGCTTCCTTGACTTCCGGCATCTGTACGAGGCCTTTCGCAATGAGTCTTCTGGACTCTGCACTCTTGAGTGTGAATACTGCTTTCATGTTCTTCCTCCTTAGAATCTGTTGAACTTCGCAAGACCCTGTCCGAAGGACTTCGTCTCGAAGATCGCCTTTGTCTGAATCGCTTCTTTCTTATCGATGTCCTCCGCGACTGCGAGAACTTCCTCCACGTGCTCCTGCGGGATGCAGATGACACCGTCGATGTCGCCGACGATGAGGTCGCCGGGATTGACGATGACGCCGGCACACTCGACCGGCACATTCTTATCGATGGTGACATACCGGGAAACCATCGTGACCGGTACGATCGACTGCGAGTAGATCTCGAACTCCGGATAGTCTCTTCTGATCTCGGTCAGATCGCGCACGCCGCAGTTGAGGACGGCCCCTTCCAGGCCGTTCACGAACGCGCCGGCTGTCATCAGTCCGCCCCACAGCGCGCAGTTGAGGTCGTTCTCTTTCAGAGAAACTACGATGACTTCGCCGCCTTCCGCGTTGTCCAGCGTGTCGATGATGTGTGTCGGGGGCTGCGGATCGGTCCCTGCCCCGTCGAGGACAGTGACCGCCGGTCCGACGATCTTTCTCTCTTTGACGCGCGGCCGCATGGCATAGTCCATGACGCAGCGCTTGTCCTTGACGACGATGTCACACGCATCTGCTACAGATGCCGTCGCCGCCGCCCGGAATCTTTCGATGATATCTTTACTGTAGATCATTGGGGGGCTCTCCTTTTCATATATATCCGCACAGCGGGCATCCATCTGAGCGGGATCCCGCCGTTCTGCCATAACTATAGCCATTCGGCTGCCATTTGTAAAACAAATGGATATTGGTTTTATCCATCACTCATGCTTATGGATAGGGTTTTCTAATACCCCCTCTTTTTCAGCGAAGCGACCAGTCCCACGTAGAACTCGCGCACATCAAATCCGTCGATGTTTTCCCGGTTGAGATCGATCACGTCGCCGTGAGAGATCCCGCGGCCGCCGGGCGGTTCAAGGAGCGTGAATGCGCTCCCCCACTTCGCCGCATCCACCGCCACGAGGCCATCGTTGGGGCCGTCAAAGTGTTTGACAAGCTGATGCGTCATATTGAGCGGAAACCGGCTGTCCCCGGCCTTCTCCGCATAGCTCATCACACTCTCATACAGGACGCCCTCCGCATCCGGTGTCTTTTCATTGAATGCAGCGCACGCGGACGCGGTCAGATCGTTGACTGCGGCAAGGAAATCCGGTTCCTTGTCACCGAGCACATGCGCAGCCTTGTTGTAGGTCTCTGCGATCTGGTCGCGCACCTTCTCCGGGATGTGCTCAAGCAGGTACTCCGCGAAAACACAGCCGCGGTGCGGGGTATTGATCGTTGTCAGGGAGGCGACATACGGCGCCATGCCGGCGTGTGTGATCGCCGCACGGCTGTCCAGCCCGCCCTTGGAGTGCGCGATGATGTTCACTTTCTCCGCCCCGGTCTCCGCGAGCACGCCGCGGATCTTCGCCGCCAGTTCTTCGCCGCAATCCATGACTGATGCGGCGGACTGCTGGCTGCCGTAGTAGATCACCGCTCCGTTCCGGATGAGTTCCGCCGGGATCCTGCCCCAGTAATTGAGACCTTTGATGTCGCGGAAAAAGACGCCGTGCACTAGCAGCAGCGGATACTTTGTTTGGCAGATCTGCTGTGCCGCCCTGGCTGCATCCCTTGCGAGGAGCGATTCCTCCTCCCGCACTTCATCCCGCACGATACCGCGGATCTTCGTGAGCATCAGCAGATTGAGCGGGAAAACCCAGCCCAGCACAATGCCCCAGACCCGGTGACGGATTCCCAGCTGGACGCTCGTCAGATACACGCGAATGATACCGTCCCAGAATACGGCAGCGAGAACCAGCACAGCGATCACTGCAAAGAGAATAAACGGGCCGGTCAGATGGAACGGCCGGAACAGGCTGCAGCCGGTCCCCGGAAAGAGGACAGCTGCCACAGCAACCGTTACGGGTAGAGCAACCAGGAATGCCAGCAGTTCCTCATCCCCCACATTCAGCATCCGGAGGCGCAGCGTTGACCCCGCACTGCTGCGGATCTTCAGGATGAGCCAGATGACAAAAACAGCCGCCAGCAGGATCGCGTAGAACACGCCTGCGCGCGCCTGCCACAGGGACCCTTCCCCGAGCCGTATGAAAACCAGCCCCATGTTCGCCATGAGCACCGTAAAAAGAATATTGACGATCTTGTATGCTTTTCGTTTTTCTTCCATATCCGCATCATACCACAACCCTTCCGGCAGCAAAATGCCGCATTGATGCAGATTGACGAAACGGCCGGATAAATATATCATCATAGGGTATGAAGAAAGGAATTCAACTATGATTTTTTTACCAGACCACAAGGGTTATCAGAATAACGATTACATCATCGCGGACGGCGAGCTCGCACCGCGCAGCGCGCTTGACGCTTTCATAGAGAAAGACCGCAAAGAGGTCTACGAAGTCATCCGGATCAAAGACGGCAAGCCGGTCTTCCCGATCGAGCACTATGAGAGGTTTGAACATTCCTTCACGCTCATTGGCAGAAAACCGCTCGTGACAAAGGAAGAATTCCTGGCACAGATCGAGTTGCTGATCGACAAGTGCGGCGTGGACGATCAGAACGTCCGGATCGAGCAATACATTGATGAGGAAGACGGCAAAGAACATATCTATATGTACCTGATCGAGACGCATTATCCGACGGAAGAGCACTACCGGGACGGCGTCACCGTTGGCTATCTGGCCGGCGAGCGAAACAACCCGCAGGCCAAAATCAGCGACAGCCAGCTGCGTGAACGCGCGGACAAGGCGCTCAATGACAGCCGGTTCTTTGAAGTGATGCTCGTCAACCACAACGGTGAGATCACGGAAGGCAGCCGGACAAATTTCTTCTTTATCAAAGACAATACCGTGATCGCCTCTCCCGGAGATACGATCCTGCTTGGCATCACCCGGATGATGGTTCTGCGGGTCCTGAAAAAGCACGGCATTCCTTATATCGAACAGACGGTCCGCGCGGACAGTCTGGATCAGTTTGATGCCGCTTTCCTGACCGCAACCTCCCCGAACGTGCTTCCGGTCGCGCATGCAAAGGGCTTTGACGCCCCCGGCATGGCCGGCAAGGACGTGGATTTCGATGCGCAGAATCCGCTGCTCAGAGACCTGATGCAGTGGTACAAGGAAGAAGCAATGGCCGAACTGTAATCGCAGCAAGGCTTGTTCTACTGACTGGAAACCCCGATGAAGTATATTCTCCTGACCATCTTTGCGCTGGCGCTCTGTTTGGCAGCAGGCTGGCTGACCGCCTGTCTTTTTGCTGTACACAGAAAGCACCGCGGCGCCCCGCCGATGCAGCGGTCCCGGCGCCTTCTGCTCAGTCTGCTGATCGCCTGCGTGCTGATTCTTGCGGGCAGCCTCGCCTACCTGCTGCCCTATGCGCACGCGGAGAAAAGCGCCTTATCCTATATGCAGAGTTCTGATACTGTGACGGTCGAAGAGATGCCGCACGGGTACTATTTTGATGGCCCCGGCGAGGAAACCGCGATCCTGTTCGTTCCCGGCGCCAAAGTCGATGCAAAAGCCTATGCGCCGCTGTTTTCTCTTCTTGCGGAGGGCGGCGCGGATTGCTATCTGTATGAACCGCCGTTTCATATGGCGTTTTCCGTGTCCGGCGCCGCGCAGGAGGCGATGACGGACTGCCCGCATGCGCATTGGTATGCGGCCGGCCATTCTCTGGGCGGTGTCACCGCGGCTTCGTACGCAATCAAAAATCCCGCCGCCTTCGACGGGATCATCCTTCTTGCTTCCTATCCGGCTGATACAGTACCGGACAATCTTTCTGTCTGTTCGATCTATGGAGATCAGGATACCAAACTCGATGCCGGGGCCTATGCATCGCACAGAGACAACTTCCCCGCGGATACGAAAGAAGTTGTCCTCGAGGGCGGCAACCACGCGCAGTTCGGCGATTACGGCCCGCAGAAGGGCGATGCTCCTGCAACGATCTCAGCAGCAGAGCAGCAACGTCAAACCGCTGCTGTCATCCTCGCGTTCCTGCAGCGGTAAGGCTCGATCCCGCTGTCTCCGGCGGCACCTGTATTCACCCTATCATGTGAGAAAGAAATACATAAGCCAGAATCGCCAGCGCAATCCCCGCGAGCCCAATCAGATGCTCTTTGAAAGACAGGAAACGTTCTTCTTTTCTGTTGCGTTCCGCTTCAGCCTCTAGAATCGCACGTAAGGCCCGGTTCGCCGAGTCCTGTGTCCCCTCTGCGGACCTGGCGCCTGTCCATGCGGACTGCGGATTCTTCCTCTTCCGCCTTTCCTCCCACAGGATATCCCATTTTTCGAACAGCCGGTAGAGCAGACCGCTATGCTCCTCTTTTTTGCTGCCTTTCTCATTTTTTGTCTTGTACTTTTCTTCTTCCTTTTGTTCCGCCCGGTCCAGAGCATAGTTAAAGAACCGGCTCGCAGAGGTACCGGGAGTCTCTATCTCCTCTTCCATGCCTGCCACCATCTGCGTGACCGGATCGCCGGCCAGCAGCATCAAGGGGAACTGGAGCACGCCGATCACGATCTGCAGGACCACATAGAGTGCATAGCCGAGGTATAATCCGTAAATCCACGCTCCGATCGTTCTGCCAAAAATCGAAAAGCCCCAGGAAGCGAGCCGCACGCCAAGAAAGAGCCCCAGGATCGAATACAAAATCATGGCTCCGGTCTTCACGACCTCCGTCGCCGGATCAAAATCGCTGTCAGACTCCTCATCGGGCGGCTGATTCAGCCTGCGGTGCAGCAAATACATATTTAATGCAATATAAAGGCCGCCGGCAACGATCAGTTCCAGATAAAGGCCGGGGGTGACATAGGCCGGTTCGATCTGCGCATTTTCGCCGGCCGTATTAAAAGTGAGTCCGATCAACAGGATACCGGCACCTCCAAGTGCCCCGATGATCAGACGCAGCAGCTTTGCCGGCCCGCGCGTCCGGGATACAATCTGCCGCTGCCCTTTGATCATAAAGACCAGCATAAACAGGAAGAACGCCATCGTCACAAGAAAGATGATTGGATGAGAGCGGAAATAGTCGGGCAGATCAAGGAGGATCTGCTTCAGCAGTGCAAGTATTCTCATAATGATTCCCCTTCCAGGGTTCTGCATATATATGAACGGGTCATGTCTTATATTATCACACCCGCTATAAAAAAGATGATATACTCTTTTGTGACAGGAGGTATCTATGGGCATCACGATCTACCGCACACCGCTTTCGCCCCGCCGGCAGAAAGAATATCTGGCATTCCTCACCGCCGCCGGGCTGCGTGATGAAAAGGACGCCGATCTCGTCGCCTGGATGATGGACGACGACTTCCGGCTCGTCGGCTGCGGGTCCCTCGCCGGGCACACGCTCAAACAAGTCGCTGTCGCGCCCGAAATCGAAGGCACCGGCGCCATGGCGACCATCCTGTCCGCGCTCATCAACGAAGCCTCTTTGCAAGGGATCTCCCGGCTGTTCCTGTGCACCAAACCGGCCAACAGGCCTATGCTCGCTTCGATGGGATTTTACCCGGTCGTGGAGATCAAGGATGCCCAT
>JAWRJC010000119.1:0-31268 GCA_040307715.1 Clostridiales bacterium
TGTCCCGTGTCGAAGAGATCGTAATCGCTCTCCTGTTGTTTGGGAAATCCGCTCATGCCGTCCAGACGGCGGAGCGTTTCAAAACCAGCTGCGCGGCCGGTCAGGATCTTATGCGTGTAGCACTGATGGCCGACATCAAAGATCAGTTTGTCTTTTGGTGTATCAAAATATCTGTGGAGCGCGATGGTGAGCTCCACGACGCCCAGATTGGAGGCCAGATG
Organism: Clostridiales bacterium; assembly: GCA_040307715.1. Lineage (GTDB taxonomy): Bacteria > Bacillota > Clostridia > Peptostreptococcales > Anaerovoracaceae > RUG13615. The sequence continues at coordinate 222 of JAWRJC010000119.1, forward strand.
ACCGCCGTTTTCTGCGACCGCATCGATCAGGTATTCCCGGATGCTGACCGCGAGCAGGCTCATCTCCTCCTCGGACATCGACTTGAGATCTTCAGGAAAATGATAATTAAGCAGTGGTTTCATGAGTCGATTCTATTTCCTGCGGTTACGGAGCGTTTCCACGATGTTGATGAAGAATTCAGCATTGTCATAGTAGTCGGCAATGCTGTCGAGCGCGAGTTCATGCAGTTCGTCCGCCCTTGCCTGGGAAGCTTCCATCCCGTGTACGCCCGGATAGGTGGTCTTGCTGAGTTCTTTGTCCATGCCGACGTTCTTGCCGAGTTCTTCGACCGTGCCGGTCACATCGAGCATGTCGTCCTGGATCTGGAAAGCCAGACCGATCGCCTCGGCATAGTCCGTCAGATCATCCAGTAGCTTCTGATCCGCATTGCCGAGCATGGCGCCTGCGCGGATCGCGGCAGTAATAAGGGCCGCGGTCTTGTTCAGGTGGATGTAATCGAGCATCTCGGCAGAGCAGGCTTTGCCTTCCGACTCCACGTCAGCGACCTGACCGGCGATCATTCCGGTGCAGCCCGCACCTTTTGCGATTTCGTAGGCAGCCCGAACACGCGCCTTGAGCGCGCCGGGATCATCAAAGTACAGGAACATATCACGGTACATCGCTTCAAAGGCGGAATTGAGCAGACCGTCACCTGCCAGCGTCGCGATGTCTTCGCCGTATACTTTGTGGTTCGTTGCGATCCCGCGTCTGAGGTCGTCATCGTCCATACACGGAAGATCGTCGTGGATCAGAGAATAGGTATGGACATACTCGATGGCACAGGCGTACGGAATCGCCGCGCTGACGTCACCGCCGCACATCTCGCAGGCTCCGAGCAGCAGCACGGGGCGGAGCCGTTTGCCGCCTGCCATCAGGGAGTATTTCATCGAGTCATATAACGTAATACTCTTATTGTCAATCTCCGGCAGGAAGTCGAGAATGTGATCATTGATGATCTCCAGGTATTTTTTATAGTGCTCATCCATCATGACGGTTCTCCTCTCCGATCGTTTCGATCTTTTGTTTCGCTTCGTCCAGTACAGATCTGCAGATATTGTATTCTTTCAACCCTTCTTCGTAGCAGCGGATTGCCTCTTCCAGAGGGATCGACGGGTCGCTGATGCGGCGGGCGTATTCCTCCAGTTTCGCGAGCGATGCTTCGAAGCTCACTTTGTTCTCCATATCACACCTGTTCCTTCCCTGCTGCAGTACTGAGGACCTCGGCATCCGCCGTTCCGTCCTGCATGAGCAGCTCGATCCGCTGACCGGGAGCAAGATCTTTGGCGCGCGGACAGATATGTCCATCCTGATCCCGGACCATGACATAGCCCCGTTCGAGCGTATGCTTGGGATCCAGCGCTTTCAGTTTTTCGATCAGTCCGTTCAGCCGTTCCTCTCGCATCCTGATGCGGTCCCGCAGGATCTGTCCGAGCAGCGGGACGCTGCAGGCAGCCATGCGGTTTTCCCCGTCCGCGAGGTGGCGGCGGAGGTCCCGTTCCATCCGTTCTTTCAATTCGCCGAGCCGGCCGCGCAGTTCATGCGTATCCGGCACAGCGATATTTGCAGCGTCGGTCGGTGTTGCCGCCCGCACGTCGGCAACGAAGTCGGAAATGGCGATATCGGATTCATGGCCGACGGCGGAGATCACAGGAATGCGGCATCGATAAATGCTGCGCGCGACGATCTCTTCATTAAACGCCGCCAGATCCTCTTCTGAACCGCCGCCCCGTCCGACGATCAGAACATCGATCCAGGGGTACTCACGGTCTGCCAGATCGATGGCAGCCGCGATCTCTCCGGGGGCGGAAGGCCCCTGCACGGAGACCGGGAACAGATGGATGTCGACATAGTCGTTGCGGTCCGTGATGATCCTGATGATGTCACGGATCGCCGCGCCGGTCTGCGCCGTCACGACACCGATATGCTTCGGGAACGGCGGGATCGGTTTCTTCTTCTCCGGATCGAACAGTCCTTCCGCAGCAAGCTTCTTTTTCAGCCTGGCAAACGCGATCGCCAGATCGCCTTCCCCGGCCAGTTCAAAGCCATTCACTGCCAGCGTGTAGGTCCCGCGTACATCGTAGACGCTGAGCCTGCCGAAGACGGTGACCTCCATGCCCGAAGCGAGCTGTTCTTTACCGCGAAGATCCTGCCAGATCGCGCAGCTGACCGAACTGCGTTCGTCTTTTAGATCGAAATAGACGTATCCGTTCTTCTGGAACGTGATCCTTGAGATTTCCCCGTGGACGGCAACGTCGCGCAGGATCGGATCGGTCTCGATCGAACGTTTGATATATTGGTTTAATTGGTAGACACTGATCGGTCTTCTTGCCATAGTACTCTGCTTCCCAGTCTGGCGATGCCCGCCGCGTTGTCCCGGCCCATGCCGGATGCCCCGTAAACGAAGCCGCCGCGGTCTGCCAGCGCGTTTCTGATATATGTACTCTCTGAGACACCGCCGACCAGCACCACCGGACTGAGCCCATCCGTCATACGCCGGATCGCTCCCGCGAATGTCTGCATGAGCGCGAGGACGACCGCTTCCTTTTGTTCGGATGCGACCGTGTCCTGATCGAGGAGACTGCCGGTTTCCCTGTCTCCCAGGTCTCTTCGGATCGCTGTTTCAAGCCCGGATAGATGGACAAAGCGGTCCGTCACCTTAAGCGCGGGAAGTTTTGCCGGCACTGTTTCTGTCCGGCAGGCGATGCGGTCCATCGCAGCCCCGGCGGGAAAACCCATACCGAGAAATACGCCGATACGGTCCAGCACCTGCCCGAAAGAAATGTCTTTCGTCCCGCCGATGATGCGGATCTCATACCCGCGGAACCGCCCGCCTTCGCATTCTTCTCTGACCTCCAGAACCTCGCAGGTCCCGCCGCTCATATGGAACGCATAGAAACTGTCGGTTCCCGCCGGTCTTTCATGGGACGGCCAGGCTGCTTCGATATGCCCTTCCTGATGGGAAAACGCATAACAAGGCACATGCCATGCTGCCGCCAGGGAACGGCCAAGGGATACGCCCGCCGTGAAACAAGGCATATAGGATCCTTCGACAGGTCTCGGCCGCTCTGAAACGCTGACTGCACGGATCCGGGCAGGGTCGATGCCCCTGAACAGAGCTTCGGAAAGCGCGGGGAAATTCTGCACGTGCTGGAAAAGCGCTTCCTGCTGTCTGAGCCCCCGCTCCCCCTGTCTGACGGTCAGAAGCTGCCGCTCTTCACGGACGATCGTACCATCCGGCGCGGCAAGTGCCATCGACGTCGTATAGTTGCTTGTATCGATGCCCAGAACGAGCCCGCAGCGGTTGCTATGCATCCTGCGCCGCCTCGTCCCGGCTGCGGATCAGGGTGCCCAGGATCCCGTTGATATAGGACGGGGCTTTTTCCTCGCCGTACAGTTTGGCCAGTTCGACTGCTTCATTACAAACGACAGCGTCCGGCATGTCGTCGACGAACATGATCTCGCAGATCGCGACGCGCAGGATCGCCAGTTCCGCTTTCGGCAGCCGGCTGACCGACCAGCCTTTCGCGTATTTTTTGATCTCTGCATCGATCTCGTCAAGGTGGAGCACCAGTTTGTGATAGGTGCTGACAACGTATGCCTCAAGATCGCTGTTGATTGTTTTATCGCGCAGATGCATGAACAGCGGTGCATCGGTGGTATCCTGCTGCGCTTCCATCTGGAAAGCGATCTGCATCAGCAGTTCTCTGGCCTTCCGTCTTGTATCTGTTGCGGCGTCCCGTTTACTCATGCTGTGTTCCTTTCTCCGGCGTCGTGACGCCCTGCACATGGATGTTGACTCTGGCGACCTTTTTATCGGTCATGGACTCTACCTCGCGTTTGACCGCATTCTGGATATCCCAGGCGACTTCGGGGATCTTGACGCCGTAATAAACGACCAGATAGATGTCCAGGTTGATGCCGTCCTCCGTCTGATCGACTTTGACGCCTTTGGACATGGATTCTCTGCCCAGGAGGCTTTCCTGGATGCTGTCGGTGATACCGCCGGTCAGTCCGGCGACGCCGCTGACCTTCAGCACGGCGTTGATCGCACAGACAGCGATGACCGAGTCTGCGATCTTGAGCTGACCAAGATTGTCGTCGTGGATGTATTCGTCTGATTCGATGCGGGCGCGGTTTTCTTTTGCCATGATTTCACTCCATAATTAATCACTTTATAATACCATATCCTCCCCTTCATTGCATTAACTGCGGCGATTTTTTGGGAATAGATAAGGTTCGGAGAAACCCATATTTCTATATTTGCAGTTTACTTATTTGCTTTAATACAATAGAATAGAAGCAGGATTTGAGTCTGGTAGCATCTAAACCCTTAACCAGATGTTTTTTCCTATCAATCACACGGCAGTTTTATCCGTATCTATCAAAGGGGGTGGAGTAATGGATAAAATTTCTGAAATCAATGGCGTAGTCAATGGTTTTGTATGGGGACTTCCGACGATCCTGATGATCCTTGGTGTAGGCCTGTTCCTCACCATCGTTCTGAAAGGCATCCAGTTCCGCAACATTGGATTCCTGATCCACAGCACTTACGTCAAAGCCCTGTCCAAGAAAGGACGGGAAAGCCAGGCCGGTGACGGCGACATCACCTCTTTCCAGGCAGCCATGACCTCGATTTCCGCAGTTGTCGGTTCCGGTAACATTGCCGGCTGTGCAACAGCGCTCGTATCCGGCGGTCCCGGCGCTCTGTTCTGGATGATCGTCGCGGCATTTGTCGGCATGGCGACCAAGTTCGGCGAAATCGCACTTGGCATCAAGTATCGTGAACAGAAACCCGACGGCTCTTATGCAGGCGGCCCGATGTATTACCTGGCAAAGGGACTTCATGCTCCCTGGCTCGGTGTCGTAGTCGCAATCATGATTGTATTCTATAGCTTCATCGTCTGCTGCGTCGTCGATACCAACACGATGGTACTTGCTACCCAGGAAATCCTGGGCGGCGGACACTGGGCAGTGATCGGCGGTGTCTACGCAGTCTTTACAGCAATCGTCATATTCGGCGGTATCAAGCGTATCGGTAAGGTCTGCGAATTCCTGTCGCCCTTCATGGCCGGTGCCTACATCCTCGGCGGTATCCTGATCATTCTGTTCAATATCACATCGCTTCCCGAAGCGATCAAAGAGATCGTTGTTTACGCGTTCGATCCGCAGGCTGCATTCGGCGGCGCGGCCGGTATGACCGTTGTCACCTGCATGCGTTACGGATTTGCGAGAGGCATCTTCTCCAATGAAGCAGGTCTTGGTTCCGCAGGTATCACCCACTCCTCCGCGAGAGTCAACACTCCCGGCGAGCAGGCAGTCTGGGGACCGCTCGAAGTCTTCGTCGACACGATCCTGGTCTGCACCATCACCGGTCTTTCAATCATGCTGACCGGCGTGTGGGATTGCGGCAAGGACGGCGTTGCGCTGACCATGTATGCCTTTGATACCGGCCTTCCCGGCCACTTCGGGCATTACATCGTATTCGCGGCAGCGATCCTGTTCGGCTATTCCTGCCTGATCACTTACTACAACTACGCGCAGAAAGCGGCGGCTTACATCTTCGGCAACAAGAGTGACAAGGTCGTCCTCGTCCTCTGGATCGCTCTGATGTTCGTCGGTGCTTACAGCACACTGGGTGTTGTATGGGATATCGCTGACACCGTCAACGGCCTCATCATCTACCCGAACCTGATTGGTCTGCTCGTCATGTTCAAACAGATCGTCAAGATCAAGGACGACTTCTATGGCGAACAGCTGCCGATCTACAGAGAAGAAAAACGCCTTAAGAAACAAGGCAAATAGTAAATGTGAATAACCAGAGATCCATTCCGTGTGATTGCAGAGCGGCTGTGCTGAAAAGCGCAGCCGCTCTTTTACTGCCGGTCCGGCAGCGGCCCTCCGCCAGGCGGAGAAAGGCATTCTAAAAGGCGCAGAATCCGTTTCTGCGCCTTTCTTTTGCTGCTTATGGACGAGGATGCTATTTGAACAGATTTTTCAGCAGATCGCTGAATTTGCTCTTTTCTTTATAGCATTCCTGTGTAACGATGTTCCCCATCTCCTCGATGGCTTTTTTCTGTTTGCCGTTGAGTTTATTCGGCACTTCCAGTTTGACTTTGACGTACAGATCGCCCTTCTTCTCTGTGTTCGGGATCGGCATACCCTTCCCTTTCAGACGGAATACCGTATCCGGCTGCGTGCCGGCCGGGATCTTGTAGGAAACCTTGTCATACGGTGTCGGCACGGTGATGTCATCGCCGAGCGCCGCCTGATTGAAGGAGATCGGGATCTCGATCTGCAGGTCTTTGCCGCGTCTTCTGAAGACCGGATGGCTGCCGACATCCAGAACAACATACAGGTCGCCGGGACCGCCGCCGCGCTGCCCCATCTCTCCCTGTCCTCTCAGCGTGATGACGATGCCGTCGTCCACGCCGGCCGGGATGGTGATGTTGAGCGTGACCTGCTTTTTGATCCTGCCGGCGCCGCGGCATTCGCTGCAGGGTTTCTCGATGATCTCACCGGTCCCGTTGTACCTGTCGCAAGGCGCGACGCTCTGGAAAACGCCAAATGCCGTCCGCTGCTGTGTGTGGACTTCGCCGCTGCCGCCGCACTTCGGGCATGTGGATTTGCTGGAGCCGGGTTCTGCACCGGAACCGCTGCAGTGTTCACACTGGACGAACTTGTTCAGGCGGACCTTTTTCTTTGTGCCGGTGACTGCTTCGTCGAATGTGATCGACATCGCGTGCTGCATATCGCGGCCGCGCTGCGGACCGTTATTGCGCTGCTGGGAGAACCCTCTCGCACCGCCGCCTCCGAACATCCCGCCGAACATGTCAAAAATGTCTTCAAAGCCGCCGAATCCGCCGGTGCCAAATCCGCCGGCGCCGCCAAACCCGGCATTCGGATCGACACCTGCATGGCCGAACCTGTCATATTTTGATTTTTTGTCCGGATCGCCCAGTACACTGTAGGCTTCGTTCACTTCCTTGAAGCGTTCTTCCGCCTCTTTGTTGTCCGGGTTGCGGTCAGGATGATATTTCATGGCCATCTTGCGGTAAGCCCTTTTGATCTCATCCTCGCTCGCGCCTTTTTTAAGGCCGAGCACCTCATAGTAATCTCTCTTCTCTGCCATTGATCAGGTCCTGCTGTTTACGTGCTGTGAGGGGCCGCAAGCGGCCCCTCCTGTTGATTATCACTTGCTTTGTTCGGATTAGTTGTCATCGTCCACAACTTCGAAGTCCGCATCGACGACGTTGTCGTCCTGCGCGTTCTGCTGGCCTGCGCCGGGGTTCTGACCGGCGTTGCCCATGTTGGGATCCTGGCCCATGTTCGCGCCCTGCTGCGCTGCCTGCTGTTGCTGCGCTTTTTCGTACATCTTCGCGGAGATCGTGTGGAACTGCTCTGTCAGCGCTTCGGTCTTCGCTTTGATGTCGTCGACAGTGCCGTTGTTCATGACCGCCTGCAGGTCTTCCTTAGCCTGGGTGATCTTTGCTTTTTCATCATCGGACAGCATGCCGTCGAGTTCCTTCAGGTTCTTCTCTGTCTCATAGATGAGCGTTTCCGCCTGGTTGCGGATCTCGATTTCTTCCTTGCGCTGTTTATCTTCCGCCGCATACTGTTCCGCTTCCTTGACTTTTGCGTTGATCTCGTCCTCGGACAGTTTGGTGGAGGAAGTGATGGTGATCTGCTGGCTCTTACCGGTGCCGAGATCCTTCGCGCTGACATTTACGATGCCGTTGGCGTCGATATCAAATGTGACTTCGATCTGCGGAATGCCGCGCGGTGCCGGCGGGATACCGGTGAGCTGGAAGCGTCCGAGCGTCGTGTTGCCGCTCGCCATTTCACGTTCACCCTGCATGACGTGGATGTCGACTGCCGTCTGGTTGTCCGCCGCGGTCGAGAAGATCTGGCTCTTCTTCGTCGGGATCGTGGTGTTGCGCTCGATCAGTTTGGTAGCAACGCCGCCGAGTGTTTCGATGGACAGGGACAGCGGTGTGACGTCGAGCAGCAGGATGTCGTTGACCTCGCCGGTCAGAACGCCTGCCTGGATCGCCGCACCGATCGCAACGCATTCATCAGGGTTGACACCCTTGAACGGCTCTTTGCCGGTGATGCGCTTGACAGCTTCCTGTACGGCCGGGATACGCGTGCTGCCGCCAACAAGGATGACTTTGGCGATATCGTTGTTGGTAACGCCCGCATCTGCCATCGCCTTTCTCATCGGCTCGACCGTTGCGTTGACCAGATCTTCTGTCAGCTGATCGAACTTGGCTCTTGTGATGTCCATGTTCATGTGGAGCGGACCGTTCTGGTTGACCGTGATGAACGGCAGGTTGACGTTCGTCGTGGTCGCACTGGAGAGTTCCTTCTTAGCTTTCTCCGCCGCTTCCTTCAGTCTCTGCAGCGCCATTTTGTCCTGTCTCAGATCGATGCCGTTCTCTTTGCCGAATTCATCCGCCATGTAGTTGAGGAGTTTTTCATCGAAGTCGTCACCGCCGAGCTTGTTGTTGCCGTTCGTAGCGAGTACCTCGAAGACACCGTCGCCGAGTTCCATGACGGAGACGTCGAACGTGCCGCCGCCCAGGTCGTAGACGAGGACTTTCTGGTTGGTTTCTTCTTTGTCGAGACCGTACGCCAGCGCTGCTGCTGTCGGCTCGTTGATGATGCGCTTGACATCCAGACCCGCGATGCGGCCGGCATCTTTGGTCGCCTGCTTCTGGCTGTCCGTGAAGTATGCCGGAACGGTGATGACAGCTTCTGTGACCGGACCGCCCAGATAGGCTTCCGCATCGGTCTTCAGTTTGGCCAGGATCATCGCGGAGATGTCCTGCGGGGTGTAGTTCTTGCCGTCGATCTGGACGGTGTAGCTCTCACCCATGTGGCGTTTGATGGATGCGATCGTTCTTTCCGGGTTGGTGACAGCCTGTCTCTTGGCCGTTTCACCGACGAGGCGTTCGCCGGTCTTCGAAAAACTGACGACGGACGGAGTCGTTCTGGCTCCTTCCGAGTTGGTGATGACGACGGGATCGCCGCCTTCCAGAACTGCGACGCAGCTGTTAGTGGTTCCCAGGTCGATGCCGATAACTTTTCCCATTGCTAGTATCTCCTTTGCTTTTGATAAACTTGGTGGTTTCTTTTCTTATTCACAGTTTGGTTTATCTCAATAGCCGTGACGGCTTTGAAATCATTTGTTTAGTTGGCCACTTTGACCATCGACGGGCGGATCACCTTGCCGTTGAGTTTGTAGCCTTTCTGAAGGACGCAGGAAACGCAGCCGCTCTCGACTTCATCGGTGTCCTCCATCATGACCGCATTGTGGACATTGGGATCAAACACTTCTTTTTCTGCCGCGATTTCTTCAACGCCGGCGTGCTTGAGTACGTTGTTGAACTGATCGAGGATCATCTGCATGCCCTCCTTGAAACCTTCATCCGCGTCATGCTCCATGGCGCGGTCGAAGTTGTCGAGGACGGTCAGAAGTTCCGTGACGATCTTTTCGTTGGCATAAGCACGGGTCTCTTCTCTTTCTTTGGCGACGCGGCGCTTATAATTCTGGAAGTCTGCCATCAGACGCATATACTGGTCTTTCATAGGCTCTTCCTGTTCTTCTTTCGCCTGGTCCTCAGAGTCCGGTTCCCCGACTGTCTCTTCCGGCTTCGCCGCATCAGCTTCCGTCCCTTTGGGATCTGCGGTTTCCTGACTGTCCTGCTCTTCGCAGGATCCTTCTTCCGCGGTCTGTTCCGGCGTTTCTTCGGCAGGATCCTTCTTCAGGACGTCTTCTTTATCTTTCTTGCTCTTTGTCATTCTGTCCTCCCGGCAAAGTAAATGCGTTATTCAGGTTGTCTGTCAGGTATTCAACGACCGATGCGATCTTGCCGTATTTCATACGCGTCGGTCCGATCACGCCGATCCTGCCGACCAGTTTGCCGTCGATGTGGTACGTCGCGGTGATCAGGCTGCAGTCTTTCATGTCTTCGATATCGTTTTCGTCACCGATCGTGATCGTCAGACCTTCGCCTCTTCTGATGAGTTCATCGGTCATGGCGTCCTTGCGATTGAGCATATTCAGGAACATGCGTGCCCTGCTGATGTCGCTGTATTCCGGAAGATCGAAGATGTTCGAGTAGCCGTCCAGATAAAGGTTGATGTTGAGCATATCCTCGAATGTGCGCATCAGATGCGGCATGACGTTGTCCTGCACAAGGCGCATCATCTCGATGTCGGACTCGAAATCCCGGATGATGTCCATCTTGATGGCTTCGCTGAGCGTCTTCCCTTTATAGGAATACGTGAACGACTTCGAGAGCATATCCAGTGTTTCTTCCTGATAGCCCTGCATGATCCGGAGCGACTGATTGGAGATCTTGCCGCTTTCGGATACGATCATCAGTACAACGGTGTGTTCGTCTACCGGCAGCAGCCTGATGTACTTGATAACGTCCTGCTCTTTACGCGGTGTCATAGCGAACGCGGTGAGCTGGGTGATCTCCGAGAGAATATGAGCGGCGTGCTCTATAGTCTTGTCCAGTTCATCGAAGTTGGCCATCAGCTGCGAGGAAATCGCGTCCTTCTCCGCTTTGGTCAGTTCCTGCCGCTTCATCAGTTCATTGACATACAGGCGATAGGCTTTCTCGGACGGGATGCGGCCTGCAGAAGTGTGCGGATGGGTCAGATACCCCATCTCTTCGAGGTCCGCCATCTCATTACGGATCGTAGCGGGGCTGAAGCCCAGATCGTACTTTCTGGTCAGGGTCCTGGATCCAACAGGTTCTGCGGTGGCGACAAAATCACTGATGATCGCCTGCAGCACCTTTAATTTTCTTTCATTCAAATCCATGGTCTCACCTCTTTTGGTATTAGCACTCATCACACGTGAGTGCTAACCTATACTTAATATAATGCCCGCAAGGTAGTCTGTCAACACCTTTTAGGAAGATTTCAGGCTCTTGCGGGCAATGTATTTGGAACAGTTGTTAAGTTGATGAAACGGAATCGCTGAGGGGCGTCATCCGCGCACCCAGCCCCCTGCTCTTCTGACCGCTTCATGCCAGTTTTCAAGCATTTCGCCACGCATGTCCGCAGCCATCGCCGGTGTAAAGATCCGGTCTATCTGCTCATTTTCTTTGATCTCATCAAGGCCTTCCCAGTACCCTGCCGCAAGCCCCGCAAGATAAGCTGCTCCGAGAGAAGTCGTCTCCACAACAGCCGGTCTGACAACGGGGGTGGCGAGCAGGTCCGCCTGGATCTGCATCAGGAAATCGTTGGCGCAGGCGCCGCCGTCCACTTTAAATGTCTTGAGCGGATGCCCAAGATCGTCTTTCATCGCGTTGGACAGATCGACTGTCTGGTAAGCCATCGATTCCAGCGCTGCGCGTACGATGTGCGCGCGTTTGGTGCCTCTTGTGAGGCCGCAGATCGTCCCTCTTGCGAACGGATCCCAGTGCGGTGCGCCAAGCCCTGTAAAAGCAGGAACCAGATAGACGCCGTCATTATCCGCGACAGAGGTGGCAAGGGTTTCGGATTCGGAGGCGCTCTTCAGAATACCGAGTTCATCGCGCAGCCACTGGATGACCGCGCCTTCCACGAAGATCGAGCCCTCCATCGCATACGTCGTTCTGCCGTTCAGCGTCCAGCCGACTGTTGACAGGAGTCCGTTTGCGGATTTCACGACAGTGTCTCCCGTATTGAGCAGCATAAAACCGCCTGTCCCGTAGGTCATTTTCCCTTCCTGCTCCTCAAAACAGAGCTGTCCGAAGAGCGCTGCCTGCTGGTCGCCTGCCGCGCCGGTGATGGGGACCGGACCGCCGAACATGGTCTCGTCGGTCTCGCCGTAGAAAACGCTGTTTTCGACCGGCTCAGGCAGCATGGATGCCGGGATGCCGAGCAGCGAGAGCAGTTCTTCATCCCACTGCAGAGTGTGGATGTTGAAGAGCATCGTGCGGGCAGCGTTGGAATGATCCGTGACATGGACCCTTCCGCCGGTGAGGTTCCAGATGAGCCAGGTCTCGATGGTCCCGAAGAGCAGATCGCCTGCCTCCGCGCGTTCCCGCGCGCCGTCCACATGGTCCAGGATCCATTTGATCTTTGTGCCGGAAAAGTACGGATCGAGGATCAGACCAGTCTTCTCCCGGATCATTTCTTTCACCTCATCCGTCCCGATCTCATTGCAGAAATCGGCAGTCCTGCGGCACTGCCATACGATCGCGTTATAGACCGGCTTTCCCGTGTTCCTGTCCCAGACGACCGTCGTTTCACGCTGGTTGGTGATCCCGATCGCAGCGATATCATCCCAGAAGGCACCGATCTTGGCAAGCGCTTCCCGGCAGACAAGCAGCTGTGTCTGCCAGATTTCCATGGCATCGTGCTCCACCCAGCCGGCCTGCGGATAGATCTGCCTGAACTCTTTCTGCGCCATGCTCACCATGGCCCCTTTCTTGTTATAAAGAACGCACCGGGAGCTCGTCGTTCCCTGGTCGATCGCCATCATGTATTGCTTCATATCTATACCCCGCGGATCATGCCGCACGTAAGAAATAGCTGACAGTGTATGCAGCCGGTCACAGTTGTGTGTCCTGTATCAAGTATATCATGCGGGATGGTCCGGTGCATCTGTTCCCCGCATGAAGGCGCTCATGATCTCATTGGAGACGGCGATGCCTTCCTCCGTCAGATGCAGGCAGCTGCCTTCCCGGACGATCAACCCGTCACGGATCCATTTGCTGACAGGCGGCGGGTCGCTGCGGTAGGCTTCTTCCATCGCCTTTCCGAACCGCTTCAGGAACCGCTCGGTGTCGAGTCCCTGTCTTGTCCTGAGCGCTGTAAAGCAGAATATCTCCATAGCATCGTCCGCGCTTTCCGGTGAAGCACTGTCCAAAGCAGTGCGGCCACCTTCGATCATGCGGCTCCAGCTGTGAAGATCCGGCGGGTTCTGATACCTGCAGCCATTAAAATAGGAAGCGGCAGCCGGGCCGAGACCGATGAAAGGCTCCATGGCCCAGTATTTCAGATTGTGCCGGCAGGCTTTTCCGGGCAATGCAAAATTGGAGATCTCATAATGCTCGTATCCGCATTCTTCCAGCAGCGATTTGGCATCATGATACATGCGGCGGTCCAGCGCATACGGCGGCAGATCAAGCCTGCCGTCTTTGTAGGCTTCATAAAAAGGCGTCCCTTCTTCCAGCTGGATCGTATATACGGAAAGATGCGCCGGTTTGAGGGCAGTCACTTCTTTGAGCGTTGTCATCCACTGCGCATGCGTCTGCCCGGGGATTCCGAACATCAGATCGATGTTGATGTTGTCAAATCCCGCCGAGACAGCTCTTTCATATGCCGTAAGGAATCCCCTGCGGTCATGGATCCTCCCCAGCGTTCCAAGCAGGGCGTCATCGAGTGACTGGGCGCCGACCGAAAGACGGGTGACGCCGTTCTCACGCATAGCGGAAAGGAGATCTTCCGTCAGGGAATCCGGATTTGCTTCGCATGTGATCTCCGCATCCTGTGTAACGGCAAAGTGCTGCCTGATGCGGCTCATCAGTTCACTGAACTGTACCGGCGTCAAAAGGGACGGTGTGCCGCCGCCGATGAAGACAGTATCGACCGGACAGTTCTCTGTTCCGGCATGATAAAGCGCCATCTCCCGGAAGAGACTGTTTGTGAAATCACCGGGGACGCCGCCCTCCCGGACCGGATAGGATACGAATCCGCAATACCCGCACTTTTGTCTGCAGTATGGGATATGTATGTAAAGACCATTGCTCATAACATATGTATCATACCATATTCAGAAAGGAGGCAATAAAAATAAAGCGCGGGGACAATTCCCCGCGCTCATGTTCTTCTTTATCACATATCTACGATGACGCCGTCTTCATCTACGCGGAGCCCGTCCGCATTCTTTGAGGGGGCGTCCTTTTCGCCTTCTTTCTTCTCGCGGAGCGTATCGTAGACTTTCTGCTCGATCTCAGCGATGATCTCCGGATTGGCTTTGAGGAACCCTTTTGCATTCTCTCTTCCCTGTCCGATGCGATCGCCATTATAGCTGAACCAGGAACCGGATTTCTGTACGATGTCGCGTTCGATCGCTGCGTCGAGCACGTTGCCTTCCCTTGAGATCCCTTCGCCGTACATAATGTCGAACTCAGCGGACTTGAACGGCGGCGCGACTTTATTCTTAACGATCTTTGCGCGGGTGTGGTTGCCGACCATCTGGTCGCCGACCTTGATCGATTCGATCCTGCGCACGTCGATGCGCATCGACGAATAGAACTTGAGTGCTCTTCCGCCCGTTGTGACTTCCGGATTGCCGAACATGACGCCGACCTTTTCGCGGAGCTGATTGATGAAGATGACCGCGCAGTTTGAACGGTTGATCACACTGGTCATTTTGCGCAGAGCCTGCGACATCAGTCTGGCCTGCAGACCGATAAAACTGTCGCCCATATCCCCCTGGATCTCGCCCTTCGGAACGAGCGCCGCGACAGAGTCGATCACTACGACGTCGAGTGCGCCGCTGCGGACCAGCATTTCGCAGATCTCAAGTGCCTGCTCGCCCGAATCGGGCTGGGAGACGAGGAGTTCGTCAACATTTACGCCGAGTTTAGCGGCATATTCAGGATCGAGCGCGTGTTCCGCATCGATGAACGCTGCTTTGCCGCCCTTTTTCTGTGCTTCCGCGATGATGTGCAGCGTCAGGGTCGTTTTACCGGATGACTCCGGACCGTAGATCTCGGTGACTCTGCCCTTCGGGATCCCACCGATACCGGTCGCGATGTCGAGCGTGATCGAACCGGTCGGGATCGCTTCCACGTTCATCCGCGCATTGTCATCGCCAAGGCGCATGACAGCCCCTTTACCATATTGTTTTTCGATCTGGTTGAGCGCAGCCTCGAGCGCTTTCTCGCGCTCCTCGCGTGTCGCGTTGATGTCAATGATTTCTTTAGATTTATTCGTTGCCATGGTTTCCTCCATAAAAAGAACATTTGTTCGTCTTTATAGTACATCAGCTGCGATACTGTGTCAAGAGCTGCTTCGAAGGAATTTTATCACAAATGACAAATTATGGCAATTTCTTAAACGCGTTGAAAAACCGGCGTTACAGCATGATCTCTTCCTTGAAACTGGTGCCGATCGCTGTCGGTTCCGCACCGAGGATGTCACAGATCGTCTGGCCGATATCGCCGTATGTAGAACGGATCCCGAGATCGTATCCTTCTTTGATATGCCTGCCGTAAGCGACGAACGGGATGTATTCCCGCGTGTGATTGAAGCCGGCATGGATGGGATCGTTGCCGTGATCGGCTGTGAGCATCAGAATATCATCTTCTTTCATTGCCTCCAGGATGCCGGGCAGCGCCGCGTCGAATTCCTCGATCGCTTTTCCGTATCCGATCGGGTCACGCCGATGTCCGAACTTGCTGTCAAAGTCCACCAGATTGGTGAACAGGAGTCCTTCGAATGCATTCTGCATCGCATCGACCGTCTTGGCGACGCCGTCCAGATTGCTCTCTGTGTGAACGCTTTCCGTAATGCCCTGCCCGTTGAAGATATCGCGGATCTTGCCGACTGCATATACGGTCTTGCCGGCTTCTTTGATATGGTCGAGCATCGTCGGCGCATGCGGATCAACGGAATAATCATGACGGTCCGAAGTGCGCACACGTTTGCCGTCGATGATCTTGTAAGGCCGTGCGATGACTCTGCAGCATGCGTATTCGCCGACCAGCATATCGCGGGCAGTCTGACAGATGCGGTATAACTCTTCGAGCGGGATCACATCCACATTTGCGGCGACCTGAAAGACGCTGTCGGCAGAGGTATAGATGATCGGGCTGCCGGTCGCTTCGTGTTCGTCGCCGAGTTCATCGATGATGTCCGTACCGGAAGCGACCTTATTGCCGAGGGTGCTGCGGCCGATGGCTCTCTCGAACTGCTCCATGAATGCCGCCGGGAAGCCGTCCGGATACGTCTTGAACGGAATCTTCGTCTCGATGCCCGCGATCTCCCAATGTCCTGTTGTTGTGTCCTTGCCGCTTGAGATCTCTGCCAGTTTGCCGAAAGCCCCTTTCGGCGCCGCGACCGCCAGTCTGCCGCCTGCTGCCCCTTGTATATTGCAGAAACCGAGTTCCCGGAGATGTGGGATCCTCATCTCCCCCATTCTGTCCAGGATATGGCCGAATGTGTCCGCCCCGGTATCCCCGAAAGCGGCTGCATCCGGCAGTTCGCCGACACCAAGACTGTCAAGGACGATCAGTATAATGCGTTTCATCGAAATACCTCCTTCAATAGCCGAATATTTAATGTCAAAGAGTTCAGAAACAGATTTCCTTCAAAGTACAGTTGAGATAATCAAGCGAGATCAGATCATAGGAGACACCGTTCAGATTGCCTTTCAGTCCTTTCCTGAACGCTTCTTTGCCGTGCAGATGTCCATAATACACTCTGCGTACGCCGAACTCTTCAAAAAGCTGTGTGAACTTTGACGGCTGCATTTTATCGTTCGTGGGCGGATAGTGTAAAACACCGATGATCTCCCGGTCTTTGCGGGCAGCTGCAGCCGTGAGGGAGGCTCGAAGACGCAGCGATTCCCTTTGATAGATCTTTTCGTCCTGTGCAGTATACCCTTCGGAGCCCGGACATACCCAGCCGCGTGTCCCGCAGATCAATGCATGGTCTGTCCCGTAACAGCTGTTCTGCAGGAAGTACATGTCGGGATACAGTTGATTGAGTTTCGTGATCCCCGTCCACCAGAGATCATGATTGCCCTTGATCAGGACTTTCATCCCCGGTCTTTCGTGGATCCATTCAAGATCAGCCAATGCTTCTTTAAAATGGAGCCCCCAGCTGATATCGCCGGCGATGATCACGGTATCTTCCGCGCCAACACGCGCGTCCCAGTCCTCCCTGATGCGCGCTGCATGGTCGTTCCACGCATCACCGAAAACGGTCATCGGCTTGTCGATGCGCGGATCATTTGAAAGATGAAGATCTCCAACGATAAATGTTCGCATTTACATAAAACTCCTTATGGATACTATTTGATATGATCCCAACCGGTCAGGTCGCGGATGACCTCCCCTGCCAGCAGCATACCCATCACGGGCGGGACATATGACAAACTGCCGAGATTGCTGCCGCCTGCAGGCTGCTCTTCCGAGTAAATGACCTTGACTCCTTCCGTAATGCCGAGACCGCGGAGCTGTTTGCGTACCGCCTTGGCAAGCGGACAGACGCTCGTTTTGCTGATATCCGCCGCTTTGAATGCAGTCGGGTCCTTCTTGTTGGCTGCGCCCATTGCGGAAATCACGGGGATCCCGTGTTCTCTGCTCCATGCGATCAGACGCGCCTTGGCTGTAACGGTGTCGATGGCGTCGACCACATAATCCACATCCGCCGGAAGCGACGGGATCGTATCCGCGTCAAGGAACAGATCCAATGTTGTGATATCGGCGGCGGGCCAGATGTCGCGGATGCGTTCCTTCATGACCGCGGTTTTTTTCTTTCCGATCGTCGAATGGGTCGCGATGATCTGCCGGTTGATATTTGTAACATCGATACTGTCGCTGTCGATCAGTACAAAACTGCCGATACCTGCCCGGGCAAGGACTTCGCATACGTAGCCGCCCACACCGCCGAGTCCGGCGATCAGAACGCGGGCCTTCTGCAGTTTTTCAGTCCCCTCCTCACCGAGGATCCATGCATTGCGGATAAACTGTTCATTCATAGTGTGTCCTGTCCGATCTGCCCCAGAACGGCATAGATCAAAGCTGTTTCGTATCCAAGCGCCGCGAGCCGGCGGCCGGCGCGCGCTCTTTCTTTTTCAGTTGATGCGCTGCCTTCAAGCAGACGAGCTGCTTCCGCGGCGGCATTGCGGAATTCTTCCTCAGACAGGTCGGTCCCTTCTTCGTCCTCAAAATCGTAAATGGCCTGCTGTACGATGTTTCTTTCGATCCCCCGTTCCCTGAGTTCCCGGAAGATGCGGCACCGGCCGCGCCGCTTTTCGAGACTGCGGCGCAGATAGGTCAGCGCATAGGCACGGTCATCGATATAGTGCAATTCCTTGAGCCGGTCAAGACAGTTGCGGATCTCCTCTTCTTCAAAGGCGGCTTCTTCCAGCCGGCGGCGGACCTCCTGTTCTGTCCGCATCCGGTGTTCCAGAAAGCGTGCTGCTGTATCCATGATGTCTGTTTTTTTCGCTTTCCCGGTCATGCAGCCGTACCTCCTCTGCTATTATATACATCCTCTGCGTCTGTTTCCACCGCCTGCCGGGATACCGTATCAAGGTGATTGAGAACGAATGCGGCGCCGATGACGAGGACGGCGCAGACGATATGCAGACTGGTCAGCGGTTCATGGAGAAGCAGTCCCCCTGCCAGAATTGAGATCACGGTCGAGATGTTGTTGAACACACTTGCCCGCGCCGCCGGCAGGATGCGGAATGCATAGGTGATGGTCAGGGAGGAAAGCAGGATGCAGCCGATCCCGAGATAAGCCGACGACAGGAAGAACCGCAGACTGGTCAGCGGTACGAAGTAATCTGCAACAGAACCTGTTCTGATATGGTCCGCCAGCAGCAGGATACTGAAGAACACGGATCCTGCAACGATCAGCCAGCCCGCGATCACGACGGGGCTGAATTTCACGCGGAACTGACGGCTCCACACACTGTACAGCGCGTTCAGAAGCGTGGATACCCCCAGGAACAGCGCGCCTGCCAGCGTCATGTCTTTCGCCCCGCTTCCGGCTGACACCATCGCGATAACAGCACCGGCACCGACCAGAACGGCAACTGAACCAACGAGACCGAGCCGTTCATGGAGCATCGGGATCGCGAACAGAGCGATGAAGACCGGCGAAGTTGCAAAGAAGATCGCACCAATGATCGTGGAACATGTCAGAAGGCCGAGGAGCTGGAAATACAGGAAGAGTACGTAACTCGCACAGAGAAGGAACATCGCCGGTATATCCCGCCGTTTGATGCGGAGCGATTCTCCGGCAACTTTCAAAACGGGCGGCAGCGCAGCAAGCGCAAAAAGAAAGCGATATGCCAGTACATCGTACACACCGCCGTCTACAAGCGCTTCTTTATTGGCGATAAAAGCAAAGCCTACAACGACCGCGAACAGCAGTCCTGCGGCAACGGCTCTGCGCTCATTTCTTTTATGCATATGTCCACCCGGAAAGCTGCGGGCAGAGCCGCAGCACAGTAGATCCCGCTGCCAAGGTCAATATCGTAAAAACGCACCCCTTCCAGAGAAGAGAGAAGCTTGCTGCCGTCTGTCAGTGAGTACTTCGCAAGCGTCCGGCCAAGCGGGAGGCCAAGGTATTTCGTCAGTGCTTCTTTTCTCGTCCACAAACGGAAAAAACCGTCCTCCCCGGCGGTTTTGAGATACGTACACTCTGTGTCCGTGAAGAATCGCGCCGCGATACGGTCATGATCCGTATGCCGTGCCGCCTGTATATCCAGTCCTACGGAAGACACCTCGCTGCCTGCCACGAGGCAGGCCCACTTCCTGCCGGTATGACTGACCGAAACGCGCAGAGGAAGATCAGGAAAGAACGGCTTTCCATATTCCGTGCGGCGAAGTGAGGATGCCGCGATTCCGCCCCTTTCCATTCCCAGGTAAAGAGCAGCGGCTTCGAGCAGCAGCGATTCCGAGGACCGTTGCCCGCTGTCGGGGGAAATGTACAGAGCGGCTGTGCTCATTTCAGTCTGTCGAGGATCCGGCGGTAGCCGTCCGCACCGTACAGAAGGCACTTGTTGATCCTGCTGATCGTCGCGGTGGAAGCACCGGTCTTTTCTTCGATCTCTTTATACTTGCGGTTCTCGTCCAGCAGTTTGGCCACCTGCCACCGCTGTGCCATTGCATGGATCTCGTTGATCGTTGACAGGTCTTCAAAGAACCGGTAGCAATCCTCCTGATCCTGCAGAGAGAGAATCGCATCGAACAGTGCATCGATGTCATCGCGCTTGAATTTAGAACGATATGCCATAGAAGGACCTCCTTTGGTTGTCATCGGTACGTTATTTGAGCAATTCGATCGCTTTCTTTAATTGTTCGTCATCGCCTTCCACAATGTAATCGGGGGTCACGCCGACACCGTGGATCTTATTGCCGTTAGGCGAGAAATACTGCAGAACGGTCAGTTTGTAGCCGGTGCCGTTGCCCAGCGGCGCGGAATTCTGGATGATCCCTTTGCCGAATGTGACGGTGCCGACAAGTTTCCCGCCCGCGTTATCCTTGATGGCTGCAGACAGGATCTCCGCGGCGCTGGCGGAGTTTTCGTTGACAAGAATGACGTACGGGAGACTGGTACGGCCTTCTTCCGAATAGGTGTACTCTCTGTGTCCCTGTCTGTCCTCTGTATACATCACGGTCCCTTTGTCGAGGAGCATGTCGGCGATCTGTACGGATTGATCGACAAGACCGCCTCCGTTGTTGCGCAGATCGATGATCAGCCCTTTGACGCCTTTGGCCTCCATGGCTTTCAGCTCGGTTTTGAAATCTCCGGCGGTTTGCATATCAAAGGAAGTGATCCGGATGAGACCAATGTTGCCTTCGAGTATCTCGCTCTCGACCGAGAAGACCGCGATCGTTGTCCGGGTCAGGGTGACTGTGTTTTCCTTGCCGTCTCTCAGATAGGTCACGTCGACAGTCGTCCCGCTGTCACCGCGGATCGCCATGCTCATCTGAGTGGAATCCTCGTATTCTTCGCCGTCCACCTTCGTCAGGATATCCCCCGGCAGGAGCCCTGCCTTCTGCGCGGGGCTGTCTTTGACAGTGCTGAGAACAACGTATTCACCTTTTTCGTTTTGCTGGAAGGTGACGCCTACGCCTTCAAACTCGCCGGTCATGCTGGACTCCCAGGATTTCCATTCGTCTTCATTCATGTAACTGGAATAGATATCGCCTGTCGACTGGAAGATACCTTTATACATCCCCTCTTCGATCTGTTCATCGGTGATATCCTGATAAAAGTTTTTCTGTACGAGTTTCCAGAGTTCTTCCGCTTTGGCATACTTGTCATTCATGTAGGTCAGCTGATTGTACTCTTCAGCGCTGATCGTCATTTTGCCGAGACCGACGCTGCCGCCTGTCGCATGCATCATGCTCATGGTGCCGTAAGTCGCCGCTCCGCCGAGCAATGCTGCGACAAGAAGAAATATAACAAATACGCTTTTTTTGATATTCATGCTACTGATTCTCCGCTAAATCTATGATCCTGAGCTGAACGCTCTTTCTGCCATTAAAGTCATTGATGCCGATCCGGACTGTGAGGCGCAGTGCTTCGGCGCCGGCGCAGACTGCAGCCATCTTTGCGATCTTATCCTCACTTCCGAAACAGATCCCGCCGATCCCGCCGGAGGGAGATGCGATCCTGAGGCGCAGCGCACGCCCGTTTCCTATTACATCATACTCCAGCAGTTTCACACTTTCCAGTAAAAAAGCGGGGGCGGGATTGTCTTTTCCGAACGGCGCCATTGCCAGAAGGTCTTCCGCCAGTGCAAGATCGATCTGCGCCGGCTCCAGAACCATATCGTACGGCACCTTTTTGTCGAACAATCCGGGATTGGCTGCCAGGATCTCTTTCATGACAGCTTCGAGACCTTCTTTGAGCGCCGGGATATACTCCTCCCGGATGGTGAATCCGCATGCCATCGCGTGGCCGCCAAAACGCTCGAAGAGATGGCTTTGCGTGCTGAGAACGGCGTGAAGATCGAGCCCTTCTATTCCCCGGCATGTCGCTGTATAACAGCCTTCCTGAGACGGCGATAATATGGCGACCGGTTTGTTGAACCGCTCTCTCAGTCTGCCGGCGACGACTCCGTTGGTCCCTTCATGGGAAGTCTGCGGGAGGAGTACCGGGAACAGAGTGTTCTCAAGTTCTTCCCCGCAGTACGCGAGGATATGGCGTTCCGTGCGTTCCTGGATCGACTTCCTCTCTGTATTGAGCGTATGCATCTTCTCAACATAAGGGTACGCTTCTTCCGGGGTGGAAGCCAGGAACAGCCTGACGCCAAGGCTGGCATCCTCCATGCGTCCGGCTGCGTTGACATGCGGGCCGATACCGAATCCGATCCGTTCTGCATCGACGGGATAGCGCTTGCTGCCGGGGTCTCCCTGTCTGCGGTAAATGCGGTCGATCAGCATATTCAGACCGATACGGCTGCCTGTATTGATCTTGTTGAGTCCGTATTTGACGAGGCTGCGGTTCTCCCCGGTCAGCGGTACGACATCCGCAACTGTACCGATCGCGACCATGTCCAGCAGATCGTTGGTGATCTTTTTGTCAAGACCTGCAGCGTCGCGCAGCGCCAGTGCCAGTTTGTAGGCAACGCCGCAGCCCGCAAGATCGCGGTACGGATAAGTCTCTCCTTCCTGTTTGGGATCGAGGACGATCGTGTCCGCGAGGCCTTCTTCGCAGTTGTGGTGGTCCGTGACGATCACGGAAATGCCGTACTCTTTGGCGGTTTCTACCTCGAAATAAGATATCGCACCGCAGTCGACCGTGATGATCATATCCACACCGAGTTCGGCGAGTTTGATGACCGCCTGCTCGTTGAGCCCATATCCTTCGTCGAAACGTGATGGGATATAAAAAGACGGTGCTTTTGCACCGAGCGCCCGCAGGATGGTCATCATGATCACAGTTGCAGTGACACCGTCCGCATCATAATCACCGTAAACAACGATCTTATCCCCTCTCTGTACGGCCGCAAGGATCGCGTCAGTTGCCTCGGGAAGTCCGTGCAGAAGACGCGGATCGTAAGCGGTACGCGGATAAGGGGCCAGATACTCATTCACAGCTGCTTCATCGGTGATTCCCCTCTTGATCAGTAATTGTCTAATGATGTCGTTCATGGTTTACAAGTAGTTGTGGGGGTTCACCGAATTACCGTAGTTGCTTCCCCCGAGACGGACCTCAAAGTGGCAGTGGTTGCCGGTGCTGTTGCCTGTCGAACCGACAAACGCGATCGTCTGGCCCTGGGAAACAGTCTGTCCTTCATAAACGTTGAGTGAGGAGTTGTGTCCGTAGAGGGTGTACAGACCATTCCCGTGGCTGATCAGGACCGCATTGCCGTAGCTGCCCATCCAGCCCGCAGAGATCACCAGTCCGTCATCCGCCGCGACGACACTCGTTCCGTAAGCCGCCGGAATATCGATGCCGGAATGGAGTTCATACCCATGGTACGGACACCAGCGGTAGGCATATTCAGAGGAAATGCTGTAATAGCCCGGCACCGGCCACATGAATGCCCCGCTGCCGCTGCCCTGATACTCCTGATCGGAAGATCTGGCGGCGATCATGGCAGCGATCTCTGCGGATTCGGCTTCAAGATCAGCCAGATCGTCTTCCAGCTGGTCGTTGATCGCTTCCTGTTCCTCTTTTGAGGCTTCGGCTTTTTCATAGTTCGCGCTGAGCTGATCCTGCAGGGCGTTGAGTTCGCTCATCTTCGCGTCCAGGTCACCGCGCTGTGATTCGAGGGCGGTCTGGATCTCTTCGATCTCCTGATATTCCTGCTCCAGCTTGCTGACAAGGTCTTTATCACTCGCGTAGATCTTGCCTACGAGTTCTACATTGGTGATCAGGTCAGACACGTTTTCTGAAGACAATATAACATCGATGAATCCGATGGATCCATTTTTGTACATGTTCCGAAGGCGCTGATTGAGGTTGTCGATGCTGACTTCGATTTCCTCTTTTTTTCTTTCCAGCTTTTTCTGGTTTTCGCTGATCTCCATCTGCAGGGAAACGATCTGACTGCTGACATTGTCGATACTGCCCTGCGTCTCGTCGATCTCTGCCTGGATCTCATTCATCTCGCCCTGGAGTTCTTCAACTTTTTCTTTTCCTTCGTCCAGTTCCTGCTGTTTGGCATCGATATCTGCATCAACTTCCTCCTGTGAGCGGGTGCCGTAGGCGAACGTCAGCGTCATCGAAAGGATCAGCAGCAGGATGACTGCGAAGCGAAAACGGCCTTTCATGATCCTGTTATATCCTCTTTCTTTTTTTAGGTGTCAAGGAACCGCCTCATCGATACGATGCTGCCCCAGGCACCGATGCTGACACCAAGTGCCAGGAAGATCCACATGAGATTGAGTCCCAGGAAGGACACCGGCACGAGCGGCATCGACAGGACCGAGGTCACACTGGACCCGATCGCGGCGAGCACACGGGTATACACAAACGTCACGATGCCTGCCGAAAGCAGCGCGGAGAAGGCGCCGATGATGATTCCCTCAAGCATGAACGGTCCGCGGATAAACCAGTTGGTCGCACCGACATATTTCATGATCTCGATTTCTTCGGACCTGTTGAAAACTGTCAGCTTGATGGTGTTTGAGACTACGACGACCGACACGATGATCAGGAACGCCATGATCACAAGCGCTGCGATCTGCATCATGCGTGTCGCGCGAAGCAGTTTATCAACAGTATCTTTATAGTACGTAACATCTTCGACCCCTTCCAGCGTTGCTGCTTTATCAGCGATCTCATCTGCCTTGGTGAGGTCGGTCATTGTGATGATGAGCGAATTGGGAAGCGGGTTCTCCGTAATGCTGTCGAGCAGATAGGCGTTCTCGCCCCACCGCTTTTTGAGGACTTCCATCGCTTCCTCTTTTGTTCTGTAGTCCACCGTATCCACGGCGTCCCATTTTTCTATTTCGTGCTGCAGTTCGAGGCCTTGTTCTTCCGTTGTCTCATCGAGCAGGAATACCTGAACATTGTTGTAGTCCTGCTTGACGGACTCTGCCATCATATTGATATTGATGATGATCACGAGAAACAGACCGAGGATCAGCAGCATCGCGCTGATCGCAAAGACCGAGGCCAGTGTCATGGCCCGGTTTCGCCCGATCTGACGGAATGCCTGTTTGACCGTATTTCCAAACCTACTCATGACGTGCCAGTAACCTTTCTGCTTTTTCAAATGCGTCGTCTATGAAAGCTTCATCCGGATCCTTTTCCTCCGTGCTTTCCGTGACATCTTTTTTCAGGATCTCAGTGGTCCTGCGGTCAGAGAAGTAAGACTCGTCGGCATCCTTTTCGTATTCTTCTTCCATGAACGCCTGTGCTTCCGGTATCTCCTCCGAAAAGTCTTCCGGATCTGTGCTGTCCTCTTTTGCCTGCCGGAATCCGCCAAGTCCGTATTTACCGAATTCGTCGCGGACGACGCGGCCGTTTTCAATGACGATCACGCGCTTCTGCATGCGGTCTACGATGTCTTTGGCATGCGTGACCATGACGATGGTCGTGCCGCGTGCATTGATCTCCTCGAGGAGTTTCATGATTTCCCAGGCTGTGACGGGGTCGAGGTTGCCGGTCGGTTCGTCGGCGATCAGAACAGTCGGTTTGTTGACGATCGCTCTCGCGATCGCAACGCGCTGCTGTTCGCCGGCGGACAGTTCCGATGGATACTTCGAGGCATATTCCGAGATCCCCATCAGCGCCAGTGCCTGCGGGACGTTGCGTTTGATCGCGCGTTTGCTTTGGTGTGTGATCTCCATCGCAAAAGCGACATTCTCATAGACAGTCTTATGGGGCAGCAGGCGGAAGTCCTGGAATACGATCCCGATATTGCGCCTGTGGCGCGGGATCTTGCGGTTGGACATCGTCGTGACTTCTTCCCCTTTCACACGGATACTGCCGGCGTCAGGGTCGATCTCTTTTAAGATCAGTTTGATGAAGGTGGATTTACCTGCTCCGGACGGTCCGACCAGAAAAACAAAATCACCTTTGTTGATCTTGACGCTCACATCGTGGAGGGCATCATTGTCGTTGTATGCTTTTGTAACATGTCTGAATTCAATCATTTCCATATATTACCATTTAAGGACGGGCGTGTCCAGTCTTATCTGCCGCGGGCGATCCTTCTGGCAGCTGCAGCGATATCGTCCGCTGTCATGTGATACTTCTCCAACAGTTCTGCCGGTTTGCCGGATTCCCCGAAAGTATCCTTCTGTCCGATCATCTCCATGCGTGTCGGGCATTTTTCAGCAAGCAGCGATGCGACAGCACTGCCTAGCCCGCCGATCACAGAGTGCTCTTCGCAGGTCACGATGCCGCCGGTCTCAAGCGCTGCTTTAATAAGTATGTCTTCGTCGAGCGGTTTGATCGTGTGGATGTCGATCACGCGGGCGTCGATACCTTCCCCTGCCAGGATATCCGCTGCTTTCAGCGCCGCGTCCACCATGATCCCGGTCGCTGCCAGTGTAACGGCAAGCCCTTCGCGCAGGGTGACACCTTTGCCGATCGTCAGTTCTTCGTTCTCATCATATACATTCGGGACGGCGGATCTGCCGAGCCGGATATAGCAGGGACCTTCCATCGCGACTGCCTGTCTGATCAGTGCTTTCGCGGACGGTCCGTCGGACGGACACAGAACGGTCATCCCCGGGATCGTACGCATGATGGCCAGATCTTCAAAGGTCTGGTGGCTCGCGCCGTCTTCGCCGACAGTGATGCCGGCGTGGGTCGCACAGATCTTGACGTTGGCACCGGTATAGCCGATGGAATTGCGGATCACTTCGAACGCTCTTCCTGCCGCGAACATGGCGAACGAACTCGCGCAGACGATCTTGCCGGACAGCGCCAGTCCTGCGGCAGTCCCCATAAGATCCTGTTCCGCGATCCCCATGTTAAAGAAACGGTCCGGATACTTCTTGCCGAAATCTTTTGTCTTTGTCGATCCTGAAAGATCGGCGTCCATGACGATCAGATCTTCATACTGTTCGCCCAGTTCCAGGAGGACCTGTCCATAGGCTTCTCTTGTGGCCATTTTATCTGCCATTACATTTCACCTCCCAGTTCTTCCATCGCGCGGGCAAACTGTTCATCATCCGGCGCTTTGCCGTGCCAGCCGGGGTCATCCGTCATAAAGGAAACGCCTTGTCCTTTGTGGGTCTTTGCAATGATGGCTGTCGGTTTCTCTTTGAAAGCTGCAGCTTCTTTGAGCGTTTTGACGAGTGCTTCCATATCATGCCCGTCGCAGGTTATGACATTCCAGCCGAAGGCGCGGAATTTCTCGTCGATCGGCCGTACCGTCATGACATCGTCATTGCGTCCGTCGATCTGCAGACCGTTCCAGTCTACGATAACTGTCATATTGTCGAGTTTATAATGGGCCGCGGCCATCGCTGCTTCCCAGATGATCCCTTCCTGGATCTCACCGTCGCCCACGAGTGCGTAAACGCGGCTTTCCGGGTGATCCATCTTCGCCGCAAGCGCCATGCCGACAGCGACGGACAGCCCCTGCCCGAGTGATCCGGTAGACATTTCTACGCCGGGAACTTTATGCATGTTGGGATGTCCCTGGAACCGGCTGCCCAGTTTGCGCAGAGACAGACAGTCTTCAACAGGGAAAAACCCTCTGTGCGCGAGGACAGCGTAGAGAACGGGAGCCGCATGCCCCTTGGAAAGGACAAATCTGTCACGGTCTTCTTTCTGCGGATCTTCCGGGTCGATATTCATGACTTCAAAATAGAGTGCAGTCATGATGTCGGCGGCGGAGAGAGAACCGCCCGGATGACCGGAGCCGGCGGCATGGACCTCCTCGAGGATCGTCCTGCGCACCTTTTGGGCGGTCATTTTCAGTTCATTGATCTCCATGGATGGTAATCTCCTTTGGTCTCAAGTGATGACGTTATATGATCGGAACGGCAGCGCGTCTATGCGCCGGCCGGACCAAGACTCAGGAATGCACGCGGAAGCGCTTCTATCAGGTCGCGTGCGATCACGGACTCCTCACCCAGTGCATCCCGGCTGAGATCGCCCGCTTTGCCGTGAAGAAAAACACCGGCGCAGGCAGCTTCATAAGCCGGCATCCCCTTGGCGAGGAAAGCGCCGATCACACCGGTGAGCACGTCCCCGCTGCCGCCTTTTGCCATGGCGGCGCAGCCTGTCGGGTTGACTGCCATCCGGCCGTCCGGAGCAGCGATCAGCGTGTGGTGTCCTTTCAGAACAACGACCGATCCGAACTCGGATACAAGAGCACGTGCGGCTGCCTGCCGGTCAGTGATCCTGTCAGTGCCAAGCAGCCTTGCCGCTTCCCCTTCGTGCGGTGTCAGAACAGATGCACTTGCGGCACTGCGGAGCGGTTCTTTCAGACCGAACCGCAGGATGTCATTCAGTCCGTCAGCGTCCAGAACGAACGGGCTGCCGGATGCCATTACGGCGAGCAGCACAGACCGGTCTTCTTCGTGATGACCGAGTCCGGGACCGGCGGCGAACGCCGTGCAGGTCTTAAAATGATCCGTTCTGGCGCTTTCTGTCTCGTATCTTTCAAGGCAGGTCGCTTCGGGAACCGCTGTCTGCAGGACAGGGTACAGAGTGGACGGCACATAAAAAGTGGCAAGTCCGACGCCGGATCGTAGCGCAGCCTTCCCACAAAGTACAGCGGCGCCGGCCATACCGGTCTGCCCCGCCATAATAAGCAGCCTGCCGAAGTCTTTCTTGCTCTGATCGGCACGCCGCCCCGGTATCATCGATCTGACTACCCGTTCCGTAAGCGATTCCATAAAAAAATTATACTATATATGGGCATCTGATTCAAGGAATTCGGCAGATCGATACAATTTATACGCTTAATTTTCGTTAAGCATCCTTCCGCGGTCTATACATGCAGGATCATTGTTGCCATGAGGAAATACGAGGTGACCGAGACCATATCGGTCAGCGACGCGATCATGGGACTTGCCATCAGAGCCGGGTCGATGCCGACCTTCTTTGCCAGCAGCGGCAGCATACCGCCGATGCATTTTGCCGCCAGCACGATCACGATCATCGCGCAACAGACAGTCAGCGCGACGCCGATTGGCTGATGCTCAAAGACATAGATGCGCAGGAAGTTGACACAGCTCAAGACGATACCGATGATGATACTCACGCGCATCTCTTTCCAGAGGACACGAAGCGCGTCATTTGTATCGAGGTCGCCGACGGAGATCCCGCGGATGACCAGCGTGGCGGACTGTGAACCGGAGTTGCCGCCGGTGCCCATTAGCATCGGCATGTAGGCAACAAGTGCGATCACAGAACTCAGCGCCGCTTCGTAATGCGTGATGATGGAACCGGTCACGATGTAGGAGAGCATCAGGACGAGCAGCCATGGCAGGCGGTTTTTGACGTGTTTGAAGACCCCCATATCCAGATATTCCTGATTGGAAGAGTCGACGACGCCGGCCATACGCTCGATATCCTCGGTCGTTTCTTCTTCGATGACGTCGAAGATGTCATCCATGGTGATGATGCCGACCAGTCTGCCCTCTTTATCCACGACCGGGATCGACAGATAGCCGTATTTCTGGAAGGTCTCGGCGACCTCCTCCTGGTCGTCATATACGTTGATGGCGACGAAGTCCGTCTCCAGCAGGTCCTCAATGGGCGTTTCCGGTTCGTTCGTGACAAGCACGCGCAGCGAAATGATGCCGTAGAGCTTTCTGCCTGCTTCTTTGACATAGCAGGTGTAGATCGTTTCGCTGTCCATCCCGACGTCTTTGATATACGCGAGCGCTTCCCCCACCGTCATCGTCTTTTGCAGACTGATATAGTCGGGGGTCATCAGAGTACCTGCGCAGTTCTCGGGGTAATTCAGGAAGGTGTTGATCTGCCTGCGTTCGTGTTTCGGTGTTTTCTCGAGGATCTTGTCGACCACGTTGGCAGGCAGTTCCTCGAGAACGTCGATCTTGTCGTCGAAGTCGAGTTCATCAATGATGTAGCTGATTTCTTTGTCGGTGATGCGGTTGATGATCTCGATCTGATCGTCTGTATCGATGTACGAAAAGACATCCACCGAAATATCTTTCGGCAGCATGCGGAATACAATGATCGCCTCGTCGAGTCCGATCTCATCCATGATCTCTTCGATCACTTCCGCAGTGTCGGCGGGGTTTTCATCGACCAGGATGTCTCTGGCGGCGCGGTATCGTTTTTCTTCCAGGAGTTCGAATACTTTTTCAAGCAGCAGATCGAATTCGTCTTTCTCGTTCATACCGTACCTCCTTTCCGATGTTATCCCGCTATGCCTTTAACTAAAATATTATACACAAAAAGAACCGTCCGCGCAACGAACGGTTATAACGCATTGCGGAGAAGCGCCGCTCAATGCGTGCTGTATCCCTTGAGCATATGCCGTGCAAAATCCCAGGCTCTTTCTTCGATCCCGGGAATGCTGTAGATCGACTGCGGGTCGTTGGCTGTCTCCATGACCGCGAAGCGCGGCGGCAGCCGGAACGATTTGTTCATGCAGAGGCCGCTGATCAATTGCTGAGCAACGATATCGGAACCGCTGTATCCGGAGACGATGACCGCGTAAAGATCGGTCTCGTAGAACCGGCGCACATTGAAAATGGCTGTCATCCTGTTGATGAAGGCGGTCAGATTGCCGCCGACTGCATCATTATAATTCGGACAGATCATCACAAGCCCGGTGCACGACTGAAGCGCCGGATAGACGTCACGCGTGATCACGCCGCCGTAAAAGCACTTCCCCTCTTCTCCCAAATGACGGCAGGTCTCATAAGAACAGCCGCGGCAGTCAAAGACCTCCCCGTCACGAAGAGAGATCTCTTTGAAGACCGTGCCGCCGAGCTGGCTGCGGATCATCCGCCACAGTCCGATCGTGTTGGACGTGCTGGCATTGCCCGCATGCAGAGCGAGGAACTTCGGCGCTCCTTCGTGTACACTTTCGCAAGGCGCTTCCAGTAAGCGCCTCAGCAGTTCGCAGGCGGCTTCGATATAGGCGGTCATCTGATCGGTTCCCCGGATCTTTGCCTGTGTGTTGAAATTGTGCAGCGTTCCCGTTCCTTCCACAAGCGGCCGTCCGATGAATGCGCAGCCGGCCATATTGGCTGCGAAGACGAGTTCCCTCGAAACGGATTTGGTGTAATACTCCCCGGCGCCGTCAACGATCAGCGCCCCGGTGCAGCCGTCGAAAAGATGCGGGTGCAGCCGGATCTTCTTGAGCATTTCGTAATGGGACAGATTGACGCCGGAGACTCCTAATGAGACAG
>JAWRJC010000120.1:0-3307 GCA_040307715.1 Clostridiales bacterium
GCATATCCAGAGGGCGCTGCTGGCGCATGATTACGAAAAGGCGCTGGCGGAAACGAAGGAAATGCAGGATATCTTCGGGCCGGAGGATTTCTACCTGGAGATCCAGGATCACGGACTCCGCGAACAGCAGGAGATCCGTCCTCTTCTGCTGCGACTTTCCAAAGAATCCGGTGTGCCGCTTGCCGCCACGAACGATGTCCACTATGTAGACCGGAAAGATGCGGCGGTGCAGGATATCCTCCTGTGTATTCAGACCAATTCGCTCGTCGACGACAAAGACCGGCTTCGTTTTGAGAGCGACCAGTATTACCTGAAAAGCGAAGAGGAGATGAAGGATCTGTTCGCAGCGATCCCTTCAGCACTCGAGAATACAGAAAAGATCGCGGCACGGTGCTGCTTTGATTTTGATTTTGACACGCTGCACATCCCGGACTATCCGGTACCTGACGGCACGACGCCGGCGGAATACCTACGGCGGCTCGTTGAGGAAGGGCTGGAAAGGAAATACGGTCAGAAGACGCTCGCGCTGTCCGAACGAATGGAGCGGGAACTGTCCGTCATCGAGAGCATGGGGTATGTAGAGTACTTCCTGATCGTCTGGGACTATGTTGCGTTCGCGCGAAAGAATGACATTCTGGTCGGACCGGGCAGAGGCTCCGCTGCCGGCAGTCTCGTCGCGTATTGTCTGGATATCACAGACACCGATCCCATCGCGCACGGTCTGATCTTTGAGCGGTTCCTCAATCCCGAGCGCGTCAGCATGCCCGACATCGACATCGACTTCGCCGACGACAGGCGGCATGAAGTGATCGACTATGTTGTACGGAAGTACGGCACGGACCGTGTGACCCAGATCATCACGTTCAATACGTTCGGCGCAAGGGGCACGATCCGCGATGTCGGCCGCGTGATGGATCTGCCGCTCGACCTTGTAGACAGCATCGCAAAGATGGTGCCGCAGCAATACAACATGACGCTCGACAGGGCGCTCGTATCGAGTCCGGAACTGAAAGAGCGGTATGAGGAAGATATCCGTATCCGCCGGCTGATCGATGCTTCCCGCGGGATCGAGGGAATGCCCCGGCACACGTCCGTCCATGCAGCCGGGGTGGTCATCTCCAGAGAGAAAATCGAAGACTACATCCCGCTCCACACATCGGACAAAGGGGTGGAAACGCAGTACGAAGCGCCTCTTCTGGAAGAGATGGGCTTCCTCAAAATGGACTTTCTGGGGCTGCGCAACCTGACGGTGATCCACAATGCGGTCCGGATGATCCATGACAATACAGGCAAGGCGATCGACATGGCGAAGATCAACTACGAAGACCCGCAGGTCTACGCCATGATCGCAGCAGGCAACACAGCCGGCGTTTTCCAGCTTGAATCTGCAGGTATGACCCGGTTCATGAAGAAACTGCGGCCGGACTGTTTTGAAGACATCGTTGCCGGCATCTCTCTGTTCCGGCCGGGGCCGATGGCATCCATCGACACGTATATCGAGAATAAAAAGCATCCGGAAAGCATCCACTACCTGCACGAAAGTCTCCGGCCGATCCTGTCCGTCACCTACGGATGCATGGTCTACCAGGAGCAGGTCATGCAGATCGTCCGGGATCTGGCAGGGTATACTTACGGCCGTTCCGACGTCCTGCGCCGGATCATGAGCAAAAAGAAGAAAAAGGAAATGCTCGAAGAAAAGGAGATCTTCCTTGCGGGAGCGGAGAAAAACGGTGTGCCGCGCCCGGTCGGCGAGCAGATCTTCGACCAGATGATCAGCTTTGCGGAGTACGCATTCAACAAGTCACATGCAGCTGCTTACGCGATCGTCGGGTACCAGACCGCCTGGCTCAAGTATTACTATCCTACCGAATTTATGGCCGCGCTGCTGACTTCCGTGACCGGCGATGCAGGGATGCAGGCATACTATATCCGGAACTGCAGAGAAAACAACATCCGGATCCTGCCGCCGGATGTCAATGAATCCGGGACACATTTCACGGCAGTCGCACCGGGGAAGATCAGGTTCGGACTGGCAGCGATCAAGAACGTGGGAGAGAGCGCGGTCGGTTCGCTTGTTTCGAAAAGAGAATCGCTCGGCGGATTCAGGGACATCTATGCATTCTTCGACAACGTCGACACAAGGGTGCTGAACAAGCGCGCCTGCGAGAGCATGATCAAAGCCGGCGCTTTTGATTCGCTGGAACCGAACAGAGCCAGCCTGCTGGCAGGGTTTGAAGAACTGATGGAATCCGCCCAGAACGACCAGCGCACGACAGTCGCCGGACAGATCTCGCTGTTTGCGACGAACGAGGATGCTATGGACGGCGCGAGCGCCCGCAGTCTGCCTAAGGTTGCGAACTTTTCACCGAAGATCCTCGGTGCGATGGAAAAAGAGAATCTGGGTGTCTATATCACCGAAAACCCGCTCAGCGAATACCAGGATCTGATCGAACAACTGACGGAAGTCGACACGCAGGTCCTCCGCGATCCTGATCAGCAGCTCGTCAAAGACAAGGACAAAGTGACCGTCGCAGGCATTCTGACAGGCTTGCGCACACGGATGACCAGGAACAACACTCTGATGGCGAACGCGTATCTGGAAGACCTGTACGGCCGTGTGGAAGTCCTGATCTTCCCGAAGACATATGAACGCTGCAGGGGTATACTGGAAGGAGAACCGGTCGTAGCGGTAAATGCCGTTGCGGAATTCGACGACGAGGGCGGCGTCAGACTGCTGGCAAATGCCGTCACCCTGATGGATGACGTCCTCGCAAGCATGCCGGTAATATACCGGATCAAAGTCCTGGCCGACGATGAGAAAACCGCACGGGATATGATCTTTCACATCCTCGGCAGAACGAAGGCGTGGCGCACGCAGGCAGGCAGCGGTTATCCGGCGGGCGGACTGAAAAACGACGAATTGAGGCTTTATATCCGTCAGGCAGACGGGAACACGAAAGCCGTGGCAAAGATCGCTGTACGGGCCGAAGAGGGGCTCACAGAAGCACTGAAAAACGCGTTTGGCGACGGGAACGTCAAACGGGAACAGATCATGTTGTAGAAAGGACTTGGAAATGATAAAACGGATCGGTGTACTCACAAGCGGCGGAGATGCTCCGGGCATGAATGCCGCGATCAGAGCGGTGACCAGGACCGCTCTCGGAAAAGGGATGGAAGTCATCGGTTTTGTCGGCGGCTACGATGGTCTGATCGACAGGAACACGATGGTACTCGACAAGCGCACCGTGGGCGGCATCCTGCAGTTCGGCGGCACGGTCCTGAAGACAGCGCGCAGCAAACGGTTCAT
>JAWRJC010000121.1:0-3207 GCA_040307715.1 Clostridiales bacterium
ACAGCCGGTCCTGATCCACAGAGCGCTGTTCGGCAGCATGGAGCGGTTCATCGGTATTCTCATCGAGAACTTCAAGGGATCCTTCCCGTTCTGGATGTCCCCGATGCAGGTCGGCATCGTCCCGATCCGCACGTCGCACAATGAGTATGCGAAGAGGGTCGAGGAAGCGCTCTACGACGCGCGTATCCGTGTTGAGGCCAACTACGCCGACATGAACATGAAACTCAAGATCAAGGAGTACAAGCACCTCCGCGATCCGTACATCGTCGTTGTCGGCGACAAAGAGGCCGAGGAAGGCACCGTCTCGATCAACATCCGCGGCACCAACAAGAACCTGCAGAACATCCCGCTGGAGACCTTCATCAAGATGTGCCAGAAGATGAACAACGAGTACTCGCTCGACCTGCTCGAAGAAGTCCCGGAAGACCTCTAAACAGCAAACTGGTCACATCGGTTTACTATCAGGAATTCATTATCAAGAGTTCACTGATCAAAACCCCGCGTTAAACCGCGGGGTTTTCTGTTTGCAGCGAACCCTGTCAGCAGACAGTGCTATTTATCATATTGACGCCGAAACTTCGCAATTATTCTCAACTTCTACTTTCCTTAGAAACTAGAATACTTTTCAGAATCCACATTCTTGAAAGTATTCTTATTCGCTCGTTTCTTTCACTTTTGGAATACGTATTTTAATACTTTGGGCAGCGCGGTATTCCTCTATTCCCCCACTCTCCTAATTAGAGAATACTTTCGGCGTCACCGAATAAGAGTTAGTATTCCTTTTCTCACTTCTTCTCAAATATAAGAATAAAACCAGATCGAAGACTCCGAAAAAGTATTCCTACAACTCGATTATTCGATATTATCGAATACAGCGCTTTTGGGATTTACATTTATTGCCATATCGTTATACTGTAAATGACAGTTATTTCCTTTTTATTGAGACCTTTGGATTATTCGTTTATGATTTACGATTTCGAAAAGCAACTCCAACAGGAGATAAATGAAGAGACTCGTCTTTTAAACAACTATCGTCACCAACTATCTTCTCTGGGGGCATTCGATCAACAGAACCTTCGCGTTTATAACAACAAAAGAGGCACTTACTATGCTTCTTACCGCCGAAACAACGGAAAGCCTGCTGTGAAATATCTCGGAAAGCAGGCGCATCCGATGGTGCAGGCAATCCAGCAGAGGTATTACTACGATCATGCCGCGGCAAATCTGGAAAGCAATTTGAAGGAAATGAATCGCCTTGCAGCACGGTACAAACCGATCGATCCGAACCGGCTTCGCGAAAGATTCCCGAAGGCGTATCAGTTTGATGCGCCGGAAATATTCAAACTGGCAGGGACCATTGATGAACGTGACTGGGCGGAGGCCGCGCGGCAGGGCGATTACAGTGCATCGCAAAGCCATCCCGAGCACCTCACGCAGATCGCGGCGGACGGGCATTATGTACGTTCCAAGTCAGAGGTCATCATAACGAACATTCTGCTGTCTTACGATCTGCCGATCCGGCACGAGGAGGAAGGGATCTTCGGCGGGATGACCATCGCGCCGGATTTCACGGTCTACTCGGAGAAACTGCATCGCGAGATCATCTGGGAGCACTTCGGACTGATGAACGATCCGCGTTACCGCAATACCTACCAAAGGAAGATGGCCGCCTTTGCGGCGGCCGGGTACTATCCGTACTTCAATCTGATCACGACGTTTGACGACGCCCGCGGCAACATCGACAGCAGGCTGATCGAAAAACTGGTGCAGGAGTTCTTTCTGTAGTGCGGCGGCGCAGCAGGCCGTTCTGTAGTGCGGCGGCGTAGAAGGCTCTTCTGTAGTGCGGCGGCGCAGCAGGCTGTTCTGTACCGGAAACTGCGCGGCATCGCCAGGCAGGCCGCCGCAGGATTTAAGACTAGCGGATGTAGTTCGTCTTCACGCGCACCGGCGGCGCGGGCAGTCCGTATTCCTCTTTGCCGAGCGCGATGCTCCTCATCAGAAAGATCATGTTTTCCGCAACGACACGCAGGGTGGCAAGGCCCTCTTCATCTGCCAGGACATCCTCCGGCGTGTAGCCATGCACCGCGTTCCAGTTGCCGATCGCAACGGCAGGCATACCCGCGCCGAGGAAGTACTGGTTGAGCACTTCGAACGTCGCCGTCGTGCCATTGCGCCGCGCGGAGACGATCGCCGCACCGACCTTCATCCGTTTGTCAAAGTGGGTGCTGTAAAAGAGCCGGTTGAGATACGAGATCAGCGTGCCGTTCGGGCCGCTGACATAGACCGGTGAGCCGATTACCACGCCGTCCGCCTCCTTGAAGAGCGGTGCTGTTTCGTTGACGATGTCGTCGAATACGCAATGCCCCAGTTCTTTGCATTTGAGACAGCCCATGCATCCGCGGATCTCTTTATCGCCGATTTCCAGAAATGTCGTTTCGATGCCGGCCTCTTCAAAGACTTTCTGCATCTCCGCGAGCGCGGTATAGGTGCAGTTGTGCCGCGGACTGCCGTTGATCAACAGGACTTTCATAACAACTCCCTTCTCCCCGCCTTGCCGGCAGGGTCACATTTCATAGTGCGGCTCACGCCGTCGGACGGCGCACCGCCTTCTCATTTGCGGACCGCAAGTCCGGTCGTCATGAATGTCGCTGTCCCGGTTGCCACGGGCTTGCCTGTTTTTTCGCTGCGGGCTTCGGCGCGCAGGTGTGAAATCTGCCTGCCGACCGCCATTGCGGTCACCTCGACCAGCAGCGCATCATCATACTGCATCGGCCGCAGGAACTTTGTCTCCATTGTCAGCGTCGGTGTGAAGTACTCCCCGGCCAGAAACATATTGAGGATCGCCATGGCGTTGTCCATGCAAGTTGTCAGAATGCCGCCGTGGACCACATCCATACGGTTGGTCTGCCAGTGCTGCATCGGATACCGCATCACCAGCGTTCTGTCCGCCAGCGAGCAGCGCACGAATTCCGGGGCGATCATCCCGTTGATGCGTCCTTCCTGCTGCACCAGGTTTTCCTCGACCGTGCGGCGCATGTAAGCTTCCATCTGCGCCTGTGTTTCGTTACAGATCTTCTTCTCGTTCATCTGTTTCTCCCCGCCCGCAATAGGCAGCGTATATCTGCCGTCTCCGTCCGGCTTCAGAATCTTTCAGATTCTCTTTTTGCAATTTTAACGGGACCGTCCTACAATGAATACATGCTGAAA
>JAWRJC010000122.1:0-6893 GCA_040307715.1 Clostridiales bacterium
GGAAGAACTCCGCATGCTGATCGACGACGTTCAGTAAAGATAGTCAGATGCGGCGTGTGCGATTGCATGCGCGGCGTCGGCAGCCTTCACGAAGCGAACGTTTTCAGTTCGCTGAGGGAAGGTGCCGAACAGCCGCGCACACAGTGTCACAGCTGCACATGGATATATTCAATGGATGAGGAGGAAAGCATGAAAGAAATCATGTCAGGGAATGAAGCGGTCGCACGCGGCGCCTATGAAGCCGGGCTTGCTTTTGCTTCCGCGTATCCGGGCACTCCCAGCACGGAGATCCTGGAGACGCTCGGCACCCGCTATAAAGATGACCTGTACAGCGAGTGGGCACCGAACGAAAAAGTCGCTATGGAGGCGGCGATCGGCGCTTCCGTCGCAGGGGTGAGATCCTTCGCGGCGATGAAGCACGTCGGCCTCAACGTGGCGGCGGACCCGCTGTTCACGTTTGCCTACACCGGCGTGACCGGCGGCATGGTGTTCGTCTCTGCGGACGATCCGGGCATGCACTCGTCCCAGAACGAGCAGGACAACCGCAACTACGCAAAGGCGGCCAGAGTCCTGATGCTCAACCCCGCTGACAGCCGGGAAGCAAAGGAGTTCACCAAGCTGGCCTTCGACCTGTCGGAGCGGTTCAACACACCCGTCATGCTCCACATGACGACCCGTGTCTGCCACTCCAAGGGACTTGTCGAACTCGGCGAGCGCGTGGAAAAGCCTATCGTTCCTTACGAAAAGAATATCAAGAAGTTCGTCGCGACCCCGGCCAACGCCAAGGTCATGCGTGCGCAGCTCGAAGAGCGCCTCGCAGCGATGGAAGAGTACGCCTGCACCACCCCGATCAACCAGCCCGAGTACAACGGCACGAAGATCGGTGTCGTCACCTCCGGCATCTCCTATGAGTATGCGCGTGAGGTCTTCGGCGATGAGGCGTCCTACCTCAAACTCGGCATGACGTTCCCGATGCCCCGCAGACTCCTCAAAGAGTTCGCGGAGAAGGTCGAGAAGATCTACGTCGTCGAGGAGATGGACCCGTATCTCGAGGAATCGCTCAACATGCTCGGCATCGAATGTGTCGGCAAGGAGATCATCCCGCGGTACGGCGAACTGAACACCGACATCGTCCGCGCGGCGGTCACCGGGGAGCAGAAGGAAGTCCTCACCTCCGACGTCAAGGCGGTCATGCGTCCGCCGGTCCTGTGCGCGGGATGCCCGCACAGAGGGTTCTTCTACACGCTCTCCAAGAAGAAGGGCGTCATGATCACCGGCGACATCGGCTGCTACACACTCGGCAGCGCACCGCCGCTCAATGCGCTCGACACCACGTTCTGCATGGGCGGCAGCATCTCGACCGGACACGGCGCGAGCGTCGCGCTCAGAGAAGCGGGCAGCGACCTCAAGGTCGTCAGCGTGATCGGCGATTCCACCTTCTTCCACAGCGGCATCACGTCCCTGATCGACGCGGTCTACAACAAGGGCAGCAACACGATCGTCATCCTCGACAACCGCATCACCGGCATGACCGGCCACCAGGAAAACCCGGGCACCGGCTACACGCTGATGGGACAGGAGACGACCGAAGTCGATATCCCGGCGCTGTGCAGGGCGATCGGCATGAAGGACGAAAACATCTACGTCGTCAATCCCAACCATATGTCGGAAGTGCGTGCCGCGCTCAACGAGGCCATCGACAAGGATGAAGCGACGGTCATCATCACCAAGTGGCCGTGCGCGCTCAAGCGGCTCACACAGAAGGATACGTCCAGGTTTGACCTGACACCGAAGAAGTGTGTCGTCGATCCTGAGAAGTGCGTCATGTGCAAGGCCTGCGTCAAGACGGGCTGCCCGGCGATCAACGGAACGGGCGACCATATCGTCATCGACGCGGCGAGCTGCACAGGCTGCACCGTCTGCAAACAGGTCTGCCCGGCAGGCGCGATCGAGGAGGTGGAGAAATGAGTGAAGTAAAGAACATTCTGCTCGTCGGCGTCGGCGGTCAGGGCACGATCCTGGCCAGCAAGATCCTGACGGAAGGGCTCGTGGACGCGGGCTACGACGTCAAAATGAGCGAGATCCACGGCATGAGCCAGAGAGGCGGCAACGTCAGCACGCAGGTCCGCTACGGCGAGAAGGTCTATTCCCCGATCGTCGGCGCGGGCGAAGCGGACGTCATCGTGGCGTTCGAGAAGATGGAAGCGCTCCGCTGGCTGGAGTACCTCAAGCCCGACGGCAAACTGGTCGTCAATGATTTTGAGATCCCCTCGGCACCGATCCTGATGGGCGCCGCGGAGTATCCGGAAGGGATCCTTGAGATCCTGCAGGAGAAGGCGGACACGCTGGTCTTCAAAGCAGGCGAGATCGCGGAATCGCTGGGCACCGCCAAGGCCATGAACATCGTCCTGCTCGGGGCGCTGGTCAAGGCGATGAAGGTCGAAGGTGTCGACTGGCACAAAGCGATCCGCAACAACGTCAAGGAGAAGTTCATCGACGTGAACATCAAGGCGTTCGAGGCGGGCTACGCGCTGTAACGGCGCGGGCCCGTGCACAAAACAGCAGAAACCAGCCGGCGCATGACCGGACAGGAATGACGAAGTGTGAGTATGACGCACCGGCTGTTTCAATATCCGTTATCGTGAAAAGCAGTATAAGGACTTATTCGTTATGAAAGAAAGAGAAACATTCGGATCGCGGATGGGATTCATCCTGGTATCCGCAGGCTGCGCGATCGGCCTGGGCAACGTCTGGCGGTTCCCGTACATTACCGGCCAGTACGGCGGCGCCGCATTCATTCTGATCTATCTGATCTTCCTCGCCATTCTGGGCATTCCGATCATGGTCATGGAATTCTCCGTCGGCCGTGGTTCGAGAAAGTCGGTCGCAGCCTCCTTTAAGGAACTGGAAGCGCCCGGCTCGATGTATCACCACTACAGCAAACTGGCTATGGCAGGCAACTACATCCTGATGATGTTCTACACCATGGTCTGCGGCTGGATGATCAACTACTTCGTCAAGATGGCGACGGGCAAAATGGACGGCCTCACCCCCGACGATGTCGGCGGGGCGTTCGGCGAAATGCTGGGCAACTGGAAGGAACTGACCTTCTGGATGATCGTCTCGGTCGTCATCGCGTTCGCGATCTGCTCGCTCGGCCTCAACAAGGGCGTTGAGCGCATCACGAAGATCATGATGACAGCACTGATCGTGCTGATGGTCGTCATGGTCATCCGTGCGGTCACCCTGCCCGGTGCGAGCGAAGGCCTGAAGTTCTACCTTGTTCCGGACTTCAAGGCGATGTTTGCAGACTTTGGTAACGTTGCTTACGCAGCGCTTGGACAGTCGTTCTTCACCCTGAGCATCGGTATCGGTTCGATGGCGATCTTCGGTTCCTACCTGTCCAAAGACCGTTCCATCACCGGTGAAGCGGTCAGCATCACGGCGCTTGATACATTCGTTGCGGTCATGGCAGGCCTGATCATCATCCCGTCCTGCTTCGCGTTCGGCATCGACCCCGGCGCAGGTCCCGGACTTGTGTTCGTCACACTGCCCAATATCTTCAATGCGATGCCGCTCGGACAGCTCTGGGGAAGCCTGTTCTTCCTGTTCATGTCCTTCGCGGCCATGACGACGGTCGTCGCGGTCTTCGAGAACATCCTCTCGTTCGCGATGGATCTGCTCGGCTGGTCCCGCGGCAAGGCGGTCATGGTCAACCTGGTCGCCATCATCCTGCTGTCCATGCCCTGCGTACTCGGCTTCAACGTCTGGAGCGGTGTCACGCCGTTCGGCGAAGGATCCGGCATCATGGACCTCGAAGACTTCATCGTCAGCAACAACCTGCTGCCGCTCGGTTCGCTGGTCTACCTGACCTTCTGCACCAGAAGATACGGCTGGGGCTGGGACAACTTCCTCAAGGAAGCGGATACCGGCGAAGGCATGAATTTCCCGAACATCCGCGGCTACGTCACCTACGTCCTGCCGCTCATCGTTCTGGGCGTCTACCTGAAGGGCTACTGGGACTTCTTCAAGGGATTCGGCATTAACCCGGTCATCGGCGAAGTGATCGCACTGTGCATCCTGGCAGTCTTTGCCTTCTTCATCTTCTATCGCAAGAAGGACGCGGCAAGACTCTAACCACAGCATAAATAACGATAAGAAAGAGGGAATGAACTATGATCGCAAAAGCAATGGAACCGTTCGTCTTTGGTGATCCCGGTATCGGCGGCATGTTCGATGTCGTTGCGAAGATGGTCGAGGAGTACGGCGAAGAGAACGTCTACAACTTCAGCATCGGCAACCCCAGCGTTCCGGCGCCGGACGAGGTCAAGGATGCCATCAAGGCGATCCTCGACGAGGAGCCGATGAAGAGGATCCACGGATACTGCCCGAGCAGCAGCGGAGATGCCGGCGCGCGGGAAGCGGTCGCAGAGCATCTCAACAGACTGCACGGCACAGCTTTCACCGCGGAGAACATCATGATGACGGTCGGCGCGGCCGGCGGTCTGAACGTGCTCTTTAAGGCGATCCTCGATCCGGGGACGGAAGTCATTACCTTTGCGCCGTTCTTCGGCGATTACGCGCACTATGTGCACAACTTCGGCGGCGAACTGCTGGTCGTACCCCCCAATGCGCCGTCCTTCCAGCCGGACGCGGCGGCCATGGAAGCGCTGATCAACGAGAACACCCGCGCGGTCAT
Source organism: Clostridiales bacterium (assembly GCA_040307715.1). Classification (GTDB taxonomy): domain Bacteria; phylum Bacillota; class Clostridia; order Peptostreptococcales; family Anaerovoracaceae; genus RUG13615. The sequence continues at coordinate 4,700 of JAWRJC010000122.1, forward strand.
CATCAACTCGCCGAACAATCCGACCGGTGTCATCTACAGCGAGGAATCGCTGAAGGAGATCGGCGAGGTGCTCGCCCGCAAGAGCGAAGAATACGGTCACGCGATCTACCTCGTGGCGGACGAGCCGTACAGAGAACTGGCTTACGACGGTGCTGTCGTGCCGTATGCGACGAAGTACTACGACAATACGATCGTGGCGTATTCGTACAGCAAGTCGCTGTCGCTGCCGGGCGACCGCATCGGCTACCTCGTCTTCCCGAGCGAGATCGAGCAGTTCGAGGCGATGAAGAAGGCAGCGGAAAATGCGATCCGCATGCTCGGCTTCATCAACGCGCCGTCGCTGACACAGCTGGCGGTCGCAAGATGCATCGACGCGAGCACCAACATCGCTGCGTATGACAAGAACCGCAAGGCACTGTACAGCGGCCTCAAAGAGATCGGCTACGAGTGCGCGTATCCGGAAGGGGCGTTCTACCTCTGGATGAAGACCCCGCTTGAAGACGATGCCGAATTCGCCCAGCTGGCGCTGAAACACCGCATTGTCGTCGTACCGGGCAAAGCGTTCGGCTGCCCCGGCTATGTCCGCGTGGCGTACTGCGTCAACTACGACATGATCGGCAACAGCATGCCAGCGTTCAAAGAACTGATGGAGGACATCCGCGACAATTACCTGGAGAAGTAAGCCGCAGGCCGGTGCGAGGCGAAGCGATTCCAAAGACTCCAACAGAAGAGACCGTTCCGGCGGTCTCTTTTTTCGTGTGCGAAAAATAATATTTATTTTTTTATAATATGGTGTTGACAAACAATATTATACGCCGTATAGTATTGGCGAAAGGGGAAATCACACCACCGCGGGATGAGATTCCCCCTTCAGGGAAGACCGGGCCGGCAACGGACGGTCAGGAACGAACAGCAAGGCCAAAATGAAGGCCATAAAGAGAAAGGAAGGCACGGCAATGGGACAGGATTACAGACGGGTGTACCGCTCCAGAAGAGACCGGATGCTCGCGGGCGTCTGCGGCGGGATCGGCGAGTATTTCAATGTCGATCCGACCATCATTCGCCTGATCTGGGTCATCGGCGGACTGTGCGTCGGTGCAGGGCTGATCGCCTACATCATCTGCGCGATCATCATTCCGGACGAACCCTACGATCCGTACGACGAGAGACAATACGGGCCGAGATAAGGATCATCACGAGCGGCATTAAGCCGCAGTGACGGGATGGATGCGAAAGCAACAAACCGCAGCGAACAGAAAGGAGAACAGCTATGAACTTTCAGATAGGCTCCGCGCTGCTCGATGCCTGCGTCCTGTCTCTCCTGATGCAGGGTGATACGTACGGGTACGTGCTCACCCAGGAAATGAAAAAAGCGGTGGACATCTCGGAGTCCACGCTGTACCCGGTGCTCAGACGCCTGCAGAAGGGCGGTTACCTGATGACCTACGACAAGCCGTACCAGGGGCGCAACCGGCGCTACTACGCCATCACCCCGCAGGGGCGCGTCAAGTATCAGGAATACCGGGAAGATTGGGAGACCTACAGGAACAAGCTCGACAGCATCATCAACGGAGGTGAGATCCATGGATAGAAGAGATTGGTTGAAAAAACTCCAGATGGAACTCTACCGGATGCCTCGCAATGAGATCGATGACGCTGTTGCGTACTACAGCGAGTACTTCGAAGAAGCAGGCCCGGAAAGGGAACAGGAGATCATCCGCGAACTGGGCGACCCTGCCAAGGTGGCAGCGCAGATCAAAGCGGACTACGCGGTCCGGCAGCTGGATGACATGGAGCGCGAGGAAGCGCGCGGCGAAAGAGGCCGCTTCTGGAATCGCTTCGGCCGCCGCGACAACGCGAATGACGGCTACCGCCGGGAATCCTGGCAGGAACACGTCGGCAACGGTCCGGACTTCGGACAGCAGGACGGCTGGCAGAATGCGCAGAACGGTGCGGATTACAACAACTACAACAGCCGCCAGGACGGGTATAGAAACGGCTATAACAACGGCTACGAGGATGCCCGGAAAGGCCGTTACAGCGATCAGTCCAACAACAGCGCAGGTTACAGGGACGGCTACAACAATGGGTACAACGATGCCCGGACAAGAGGCGGCAGGGGCCGTGTCGGTCTGGTCATCGCGGCGATCATCGGCGGCATCCTCGCCGCGCCGATCGCGCTGCCGGTCGCGGT
>JAWRJC010000123.1:0-3155 GCA_040307715.1 Clostridiales bacterium
CGGCGATGGTTCTGGGGCTGCTTCTGGATCTTCTGCTGGGCGATCCCGCCTGGCTGACGCATCCGGTCGTGCTGATCGGCAGGCTCATCGACAAACTGGAAAAGGCGCTGCGCAAGCGGTTTCCTGCGACGGACCGCGGCGAGCGCAAAGCGGGCACTTTGCTGGTCATCCTCGTGTTGCTGATCGTGGCGGCGGGGACCGTCGGCATTTGCTGGCTGGCCTGGAGGATCCATCCCGGCCTCGGCATGGCGGTCCAGATCATCTGGTGCTGGCAGGCGGTCGCGGTCAAGGACCTGCGTGTGGAGAGCATGCGCGTCTATCATGCGCTGACACCTGATACGGACCTCCCCAAGGCGCGGGAACTGGTCGGCTGGATCGTCGGGCGCGATACGAACGTACTGGACGAGACAGGGGTGACCAAAGCGGCTGTGGAGACCATCGCGGAGAATTTTTCCGACGGGGTAGCGGCGCCGCTTTTCTACATGGCGATCGGCGGGGCACCGCTGGCGATGATATACAAGGCTGTCAATACTATGGACAGCATGCTCGGCTATAAGAATGAAAAGTATCTCTGGTTCGGCCGGACAGCTGCCAGACTGGACGACGCGGCAGGGTATCTGCCCGCGCGGCTGGCGGCACTGCTCTTTATCGCGGGCAGCGGCCTCTGCGGCTTCTCGGCGAAGGGGGCGTACCGCATCTGGAAACGCGACCGGCGCAACCATGCCAGTCCCAACGCGGCCCAGACCGAGTCTGCCTGCGCAGGCGCGCTCGGGATCCAGCTCGCGGGTCCGGCGGTTTACTTCGGGGAAGTCTACGACAAGCCCTATATCGGGGATCCGGACCGGCAGGTCGAAGCGGAGGACATCCCGCGCACCAACCGGATCATGTACGCGGCGAGCATCCTCGGTCTGCTGATTTTTGCGGCCTGCCGGGCAGGCATCACTTTGCTAATCTGGTAAGAAAGAAATGACACAGACAATAGATATCAAAAGACAACATGGCGGAGACCTGGATACCTTTCGGGAACGATACGGCTGTGCACCGCTCGATTTTTCCTCCAACGTGAGCCCGCTGGGCGTGCCGGCAAAGATCCGGCAGGCGATCGCGGAGGCGGCGGAGGAAGTGGACTGTTACCCGGATCCGTACTGCCGCGCACTGACGGAGAGAATCGCTGCGGCTGAGGGTGTGCCGCAGGAATGGGTGCTCTGCGGGGCTGGCGCGGCAGATATTATCTTCCGCGTTGTGGCGGCGATCGATCCCGGCAAGACACTGCTGCCGGTGCCGTCGTTTTCGGAATACGAACATGCGCTGGACCAGGTGACAGGGAAGATCGATTTCTTTCCCTCCATGGAAGGGAACGGCTTCCGGCTCGGGCAGGCATTTGTCGACCGGATCGACGACAGCGTCGATCTGGTGATGCTCTGCGAACCGAACAACCCGACCGGCGTGCTGGATGACAGACAGTTCCTGCACCAGGTGCTCGCGGCATGCGAACAGCACGATGCCTGGCTGGTCGTCGATGAGAGTTTTCTCAATATGACGGAAGATCCTGCCGGCAGCACTATGGCTCCTGATCTGGGTGAGAACCGGCGGCTGCTGATCATCCGGTCATTTACGAAGATGTATGCCATGGCCGGCGTACGCCTTGGGTACTGCCTGTGCGGGTCGGCTAAACTGCTCGCCAAAGTGCAGGAGCAGGGACCGCCGTGGTGCGTTTCCAATCTGGCGCAGAAAGCAGGCCTTGCCGCGTTGGAAGCGGACGATTATAAGGAACGGGTCCGTGCGCTCATCGCGCAGGAACGGCCGTATCTTTACCAGGGCCTGGGTGAATGCGGACTGACCGTACTGCCCGGCGCGGCAAATTCTCTGTTCTTCAAGGGCAGACCGGGGCTGACGGATGCGCTGGCAAAGAAGGGGATCCTGATCCGTGACTGCAGCAACTACCGCGGTCTTGCGGAGGGCTGGTACAGGGTCGCAGTCAAAACACACGAAGAAAATGAACAACTGCTCGCGGCGATGCGGGAGGTATGTGAGTGAAGAAGACACGCAATATCATGGTGCAGGGGACGATGTCCAATGCCGGCAAGAGTGTGCTGTGCGCAGCGCTGTGCCGGATCTTCAAACAGGACGGGTACCGCGTCGCACCGTTCAAGAGCCAGAATATGGCGCTCAACAGCTACATCACGAAAGACGGACTCGAACTCAGCCGGGCGCAGGTCATGCAGGCCGAGGCGGCGGGCATCGAACCGGATATCCGCATGAATCCGATCCTGCTCAAGCCGTCCAGCGACACCGGCAGCCAGGTCATCATCCACGGCGAAGTGCGCGGACAGATGGCGGCAGCCGAGTACTATGAATACAAGAAAAGCCTGATGCCGGCCGTGCGCGAGTCGTACGATGCGCTGGCGGAGGACTACGATATCATCGTCATCGAGGGTGCCGGCAGCCCGGCGGAGATCAACCTGCGGGAGAACGATCTCGTCAACATGGGGCTGGCGGAGGAACTGGACGCACCGGTCCTGCTGGCTGGCGATATCGACCGGGGCGGCGTGTTCGCGCAGCTCTACGGAACGGCGGCACTTTTGACAGAGTCTGAGCGCGCAAGGCTCGAGGGTTTTGTGATCAATAAGTTCCGCGGCGATGTGGAGATCCTGCGGCCGGGGCTGAAGCAGCTCGAAGACCTGTCCGGTATTCCCGTACTCGGCGTCATTCCGTACATGACGCTGGACATCGACGATGAAGATTCGCTGTCTCCGCGCCTGGAGCGCAAGGCGGCAGATGTGAAACCGCTGGAGGTGGCGGTCATCCGGCTGCCCAGGCTGTCGAACTTCACTGATCTGACCCCGCTGGAATCGCATCCCCTGATCGGCGTGCGGTACGTCGATACAGCGGGCGACCTGAAAGATCCGGATCTGATCATCCTGCCCGGCACGAAGAGCACGATCGCCGATCTTATCTGGCTGCGCGAGAGTGGCCTGGAGGCAGCGATCCTGAAACGCCATGCGGCAGGCACACCGGTCCTCGGCATCTGCGGCGGTTACCAGATGATGGGACGGAAGCTGGAGGACCCGGAAGGGACCGAAGGGACGATCCGGGAAGCCCGCGGCATGGGCATCCTGCCGACCGAAACCGTCTTCACCGCCGCGAAGACGAGA
>JAWRJC010000124.1:0-5279 GCA_040307715.1 Clostridiales bacterium
GTTGTCGGCACTGCTGCCGCCGCTGCCGCTGCCGCTCCCGTCGTCCTTGCCGCTGTCATCCTGCCCGTCATCCGGGGGCGCCGGCGGATCGTCGGGGGGCGTTTCCTCGTCCTCGTAATCCACATTCGGCGAGTAGTGCGACGAAGCGTCCGTCATGTCGTAGAGGCTGTTCTGCCCGTCCTGGAAGCGGTACCACGCGACCAGCGCGTAGAGCCCCTGCATCGATGCCAAAACGTTATATTTGTAATTGCTGTCGACGTGCTTGAACCCGCCGCCCTGCACATAGAAGTGGAGCAGCGCGTCGATCGCGCCTTTGTTGTTTTTGAGAAATCTCTCATCCTTCGACGGATCGATCCCAAGGCTCGTCAGCCCCACCAGCACCTGGCTCGCGGACTCGGAGCACACCGACCCGCCGGAGGAGAACATGCCGTCCGCCTGCTGCGCGGAGGACAGCCATACAAGGCCTCTGTCGACCGCCGCCCGGACCGTTTCATTCGTATCGTAATACGGCGCCAGCGCCGCCATGACCATGCAGGTCATATCGACGTCGGAGCCCATGCTGAATGACCAGCCGCCGTCCGCGTGCTGCGCGCCCAGGATGGCGCTGATCAGGTTGTCCCGCGTCGTCTGCGCGTTCGGGTTGTCGCAGACGGGGATCTCATAATCATAGCAGTCGAACGCGAGCAGCGCCCACACCGGACCGTTCATACCCTGTGCGCGGACATAGCCGAGGTTGGAGAGCGGCTGCAGCAGATCGTATCCGCCGACGTCGGTCGGGTCAAATCCCGCCGCCGTCAGCGCGAGGACTGTCTTGGCGTTGGTGCTGGAGTTCTTCGCATCCAGGACCGCCGACCCCTTCGCCTGCAGTGTGCTGACGATGTTGTTGAAATACGCCTCGCCCTGCTCTTCGGTCAGTTCTCCGGCACGCGCCAGCGCGAGCACGATCCAGGCGCTGTCATCCGACCAGTCCGTGCTCTCCGCCAGATCCGTCAATTTGTCCTTGGTATTGCCGTAGGCGGTCTTGACGGCCGTGCTCTGCTCGGCAGGCAACGCAAAGACCGGCGGTGCGCTGACCGCGAAAACGAACAGTATTGCCAGTATTACCGCACTCAGTCGTCTGAACATGTGTACTCCCAAACGATGCTGTCGCCGTCTTTCAGCACATACTCGGAACAGCCGTAATTCGGCGACCATCCATTGACAAAGTAGAGCCAGCCGGACATCCCGCCACAGTCGAACTCATACAGGTTGTTGATACCTTCTACATAGTAGCTGCCGTACAGCGGCACATACGCCGCTTCCATCTGGATCCCCATGGCGTCGCAGGCGCGCTTGGTCACGTCGTACGCCGTCTCACCGTCGCGGAATTCGACCGCGCTGGTCGACAGGATGACGCCGCTGGCCGGTACGTACCGGTCTTTGCCCGCCGCCAGATGATCCATGTTGTCGAGGATCGAAGCGCAGCTGATGGTGATGGTGCAGGTCTTCGTCTGCTGCCCGCCGCCGGAGCTGCCGCTGCTGCCGGAACTGCCGCCGCCCGAACTTCCTGCGGTGCTGCCCGCGGCTGTGCTGCTCTGCCCGTCCGCTGTCTGGCCGCTTGCGTCCGCGGAACCGCCGTCCGCCGTCTCCTCTTCCGCGATGCGGATCGACGCCTGTTCCAGCGCCTTATCCGCCTCCGCCTTCTTGGCCTCGCGGTCCGCCGTGACTTTCTGCAGGTCTTCCGCTGTGAAGCAGAGCTGCGCGCCTTCCGCCGCGAGGAGTTTTTCTATGATATAAGGACTCAGCGAGGCGGCCTCCATCTTCGTGATGTCGGCGACCTGTTCGCCCTTCTCGTTTTCCGTCAGTAAGATCTGTTCGCCGGCCGCCACGGAGAGCGATTCGCCGCTTTCCGTCTCTATGTCCGCCGTGCCCTCATACACGCAGACTGTCCCCGCGCCGGACTGTTCGCTGACCGAGAATACGCCCCCGGTCAGGGCTGCCCGGTCATCGCCGAGCGTGATGGTGACGGGAGTCTTCGTCTCCCGCATGTCCGCGAAGAATTCCCCCTCCGCTGCCTGCAGAAAGATGCCTTCCTCCGAACACGAAGTGATCGTCAGTTCTGTTTTTTCGCTGAGCGCGATCGTATCGGCATCCTGCCACGCAAGGACGGCCTCCGAGCTGCTTTTGGTCGCCACGAGATCGCCGTCCTGCATGACAGTATTGTCCTTGAGCGTGTAGCCGACGCCGCTGCGCTCCACTTGTACGACGCCGGTCGTTTTGGTGCAGACCAGAGCCGCATCCCCGCCGGCAGCGCCGCCGGCGCTCTGGCCGCCAAACCACCCTTTCAGGTGTCCTGTCACCATGATGCCGCTGGCAATGATGAGCAGGATGACGGCTGCCATCAGGATGTTATACAGTTTTCTTTTCGCTCTGGTCTGCATGTGCTTGTTCCTTTACTTTGCCTTACTCTTTCACGGTGATCTTGATCGCCTTCGTTCTGCCGTTCGGCGCTCTGCAGATCAGCGTGGTCGTGCCAGCCTTGTTCGCCTTGACCGTCGCATTGCCGTTGATCATGCCGCCGCTGTATACGCTGCCGTCCGGCTTTTTGACCGTCAGCATGCTCTTGCCCTGCGCATCGACATCCCACAGCGCCTGCGTCGGGTACAGACGCGGACGCTTCGTGTAGTCGGCGATCGGATATTCATAGTCAGGCTTCAGCTGGATGGTGTCGCCCACCTTCATCGTGATGCTGTCCACGCGCTTGTTGGTCTTCGCGTTCTTCACGTAGACCGTCTTCATCGCCTGGTACTTGCCGCCTGCCGGCGTCGTGATGATGCCCTTCGACCACTCTTTGTCCGCGCTGGACTTGGCGTGGATCTCAACGACGTAGTTGGCGGGCACTTTGCAGGTGTACTGATAGGTGCTGCCGCTCATCGTCTCGGTCTTCCAGCTGCCCCAGCTGCCGCCTTCGATCTTCTTCGTGCGGTACTTCACCTGCCAGTTGGCGGGATCCGTGCCGGTCGTACCGGTCCACTTGAAGACGACCTGTCCGACTTCGTGCTTGCTGGCCCAGAGGCTCTTGATGCCCGCGGGGCTGTTCTTGGCGACCAGTTCCTTGAAGTTCTCGACGATGCCCGCGACCTCATCCGTAGAGCCGGCTGCAATGATCGCCGCCTGCGCCTTGACGATCTCTTTCAGGATCGCCGCCTGACCGGCGGGGCTGTATTCGGACAGATCGACGGACCCTTCGATCTCAGCGATCACATCCTCTTTCATCTGATCGAGTTTGCTGACCTTCGTCACTTCCGCCTGCATGGCTGCAGGCATGACCGGATTTTGCGCAATGAGCTGATTGCTCTTCAGGAAGTGCAGATCCTGCCATGCATAGTCGTTGTCGGAATCATCATCCGCCGGCTCGAAGAAATCGATGTATTTCACTTCCTCTGCCGGATACGGCCCGTCGCCATAGTCCTCGTCGGTGTACGCGACGTTCATCTCAAAGGCATCCAGGTCCATCGTGCCGTACGGCGGTGTATTGTCTGCCCCCATAGCGATGAGATTATAGTTGGTGACGGTCCCCGCTACAGTTCCCTGCGCGGTCAGGATATAGTCGCCAGCTTCGAGCTGGAATGTTGCGTTGCCGTCCTCATCGGTGACAGCGCCTTCGATCGGTACGAATGCGCCGTCTTTCCAGTACCCGATCTGTGCATTCTTGATCGGTACAAAAGCAGTCGTTTCTTCGTCGTAGCCCATGCCGAGATGGCCGGTCAGGTTGACGGAGATGTCCGTGCCTTCCTTGGCGGAGATCTCTTTTTTGTCGAACTTGCTGTACCAGTCGCCGTATGTCGCATCGTCCTTGAGGAGTGCCGCGTACAGCGCGTCACCCTCCGCAACGGTATCGACCGTAGCGCCGTTGCTGAGCCCTGTGTCGTTGACGAAGTACAGGACGCTCTGGGTGGAAACGCCCCACAGTTTGTTCGTGAACGCCGCCCCCTGGCTGTACCCTGCAGCGGCTCCGCCGTCGAAGTACGCGTCATGTGCCGCGACGAGCGCTTCGTCGATCGTCTTGTAACCGTCTTCGTCAATGTCCGTGACCGTGACGGTCTTTTCGACCATCGCGCTGCCGTCCTTGGCTTCCGCGAACGCGCCCTTGTTGTCGATCGTCACGGTGATGTCGACCGGATCGGACAGCTGCGGCAGTTTGTCCGCCGACGGGATCGCGAGATAGTACTGCTCGCTGGTCGTCGTGGTCTTATCTTCCTTCACCACCGCTGCCGGCCATGCTTTGCCGCAGTAGCTGGCATCCAGTTCGAAGTCATAAATACCGTCGCTGTTGAGGCTGATATAGTTGTCCTCATCCCAGGTCCCGGGGAGGCGGATGTCTCCGCCGAGATAGAATCCCGGGTAGACCCTGTTGTTCTTCGGTTTGAACTTGATCCTTACCTTACTGCCGTCTTTGGAGAGTACGAAGATCGGCTTCGGGCTGCTCTGTACCTTGTACATCCCGAGCTCGGACTGAAGATCCGCTTTGACAAAATGGGTCTCCTCACCGGAGTAAGCAAGCTCGCTCACCGGCTCGACGACAGACACCTTGCAGTATGGTGCCATGGTCGGGCAGTCGATCGCTTCGCCGGTCCAGGACGTTCCGGGCACGGTGCCCTGCGCGGTGATGATGTAATCGCCTTTCTCGTCGATCTTGAAAGTCGCTTTGCCGTCCGCATCCGTGACCGCGCCGTCGATCGCCTCGAATGCGCCGTCCTTCCAGATGCCGACCTGCACGTCTTTCAGCGGCACCCATGTTTTTTCCTCATCGGTGTCTGCCATGCCGAGACGTCCGCTCAGTGTCAGGGAGATCTCCTCGCCTGCCTCGGCATATACGACGCCTGTCTTATCAAATTTTGTCTGCCAGTCGGCATAGTTCACATCGTCCGCATTGACCGAAGCGTACAGAACATCGCCGGCTGCCACTTCATCGTCCATGACACCGGTCGCAAGACCGTCGCCGTTGGTGTAGAACAGCGTATTCGTGGTCTCCGTTCCCCAGAGCTTTGTCACGGACAGCCCGTATCCATACGGATCGCCTGTTGCATAGCCCGCTTCCGCGCCGCCTTCGAAGTACGCGTCATGCGCGGCGACGAGCGCTTCGTCAAAGGTCAGATGGCCGTCTTCATCGATATCGGCAACCGTGACCGTTTTTTCAAGCATCGCGCTGCCGTCTTTGGCCTGCGCCAGCACGCCTTTGTTATTCACCGTCATGGTGACGTCTGCCGAGGCCGCTGCATGCGACAGTTTGTCCGCCG
>JAWRJC010000125.1:0-20106 GCA_040307715.1 Clostridiales bacterium
GTAATCGTCCGGATCCGTGTCTCCCTCTGTGTTAATTAATAAAACGACTGCATCTTCGCTGAGTCCCATTTCGTCGCGCAGCGCCCGATACTGCGGATCGCGGAGCAGAAGATCCACCAGTCCCGTTGTCACCGCACCGGATTCGCCGGCTGTGACCGGCGTTTCTCCCGTTTCCGGCTCGGCGAGCAGCTGCATGCCGTGTTCCGTTACGGAATCGGTACAGGCAAATGCGTAGGAAGCGCAATTCTTAATGATGTCCCAGGCCAGCGTGCACGGCATTTCGCAGTTGAGTCCCGCCATGATCGTCGTGCAGTTGCCGGTTGCCATGTGCGGCTTGCCGTCCGCTTCCCTTGCGGATTCATAGAAGCAGGCCACTTCCGTCGGCTCGACAATCGAGATCACCGGCGGATTGTCCGGAAATGCACTCATCACCGCAGCGGCGACCGCACCTGCCATCGCCCCGACACCAGCCTGCAGGAAAACATGCGTCGGCTGTTCGAAGCCGGCTTCTTTCATCTGTGCCAGCGCTTCATAGATCATGGTCGTATAGCCGAGCATGATCCACTGCGGGACATCTTCGTACCCCTCCCAGGCAGTATCCTGAATCAGCAGCCAGCCGTTTTTCTCCGCCAGATCCGCCGTGTAAGCGACGCAGCGGTCATAGGTCATATCGGTGATCGTCACTTCGGCGCTGCCCGCATCGCGAATCGCCTGCGCACGGACTTCGACCGTCCCCCGCGGCATGAATACATAGGCTTTGCAGCCAAACAGTCCCGCTGCCCAGCTAATGCCTTTGCCGTGGTTTCCATCCGTTGTCGTTGCGAAGACCAATTCCTTGATTCTTTCTTTATAAGGGTCCTGCTGCAGCATCGTGAAGTCTGTCTTCTCAGGATCCAGCCCGAAACGGTCGCAGATCATCCGGAACATGGCGTAGATACCGCCAAGGCCTTTGAATGCTTTGAGTCCGAAACGGTGCGATTCATCCTTCAGTAAAACAGCCCTGATACCGGCCGCCGCCGCAAGACCGGACAGGGATACCAGCGGTGTCTTCTGATAGACACCAAGTGTCTTGTGGAATGCGCGGACATCCTCCGTAGCCGGATAGGAATACGGCTCATAAAGAGTCTTGCCGGATTGCTCCGTGTCCGGAAAACGTATCCATTGTACCTCATTCATCTTCATGTCCTCTTTTTCTGTATTCCCTGCTTTGTTATCCGATACAGTATGCAGCACTTCGATCGCATAGGTCCGTTTCAGCTCATCGATCGTCATGAAGACAGGTCTGCCGGACCAGCCATCGGCGATCCGCAGCACCCATCCTTTGTCCTGCTTTTCGGCGCCGTAACACAGAATGTGATGGTTGCCGTATTTCGGATGAAACAGGAGTTCCAGATAGAGATAACTGCCGCGCCGCACCGCCCGTTCGAGGCGATCTTCCGTCAGTCTTCCGAGATAACGCAGTTCTGCATGAATTCCGTTCTTCTTAAGGCACAGTTTGATATACGGCTCGGACAGAAGATTGGACGTGCCGCCAAGACGTTTGAACAGGTCCATATTGACGTAGATCCCGCGCCGGATGCCGGCTTTTGCAACCGACATAAATACCTCGTCCGGCGAGGCTTCATGCGCTTCGTCCTGAAGGGTCATGATCAGATTGGTGATCGCCGTCGGCCCGCAGCACCGCTCGTAGCCTTTCCCTAGCTTGCGGAAGCGCCCCACAGTCAGGTATTTTTCCTTATGCTGTTGCTGCTGAAAACGCTCTTCCATGGCCTCTTTCCTTCTCGCTGTGCAATGCTGAAGTAGCACGATTTAAATATACCATATCCATGATGACGCAACAATGAAACAAAAACGGACGAAAGAGTTTTCCTCTTTCATCCGTTCGTTTTATACCAAGCTTTTAAAGGGATCCTATTCGAGCGATAACGTGATTGTGACATCGCCGTTCGCCAGCAGGTCACGCATCTCCTGCTGTGTCAGATCAATATGTCCCAGTCTCGTATACGCCCAGCTGTTCGTTCCGTAGAAAACCACGACCTGGTTACCGGAATACAGCACAATATCGCCATAATCTGTCGTTGTCTGCTGATCCTCCCTCACGATGCTCTGCCCGATCGGGCCGACCTGTTCAAAACCGCCGTACATGGACATCCGGATCGTCAGCGGGCACAGTTCCTGAAGCGCATCCACGGATGCGTTTTCCTCCCATGTCACAGGGACTTCCATTTCTCCAATCAAAAGACGCATAGTAATCTCCACTTCTGTTGTATCAACCTCTGTTGTTTCAGTTTCCGGTTCAGCCGGCACAGCTTCCGCAGCTGTACTGTCTTCCGGTGTTTCGACCCCGCAGCCCGCCAGCATGAAGATCATAATCAGAAGACCGCACAGAATCAGTTTCCTCATGCCTTGCTCCTGTATGGTTCTTCAAGGGACAGCCTGAACACAGCTTCTTTGGGAAGCGTCTTGATCAGACTGTTATCTTCCTCTGAGAGATGAGCAACGATCATCTGATGGTACGAAGAGGACTGTTCCTCCCCGCCGTAGAGAATCGCAAACCAGCCGCCGGATAAATTGATGTCCCCGTTTTTCCAGCCGTCCTGCATCTCCTGCTCATCGATCAAGCCATCTTCGCATGTACAACAGTAATCGACGCCCGAGTCATATCCCTCGACGGTCATCGGCAGACGGTTCATCAGATCCCTGGCTGCCAGCGTATTGTTGAGCTTCGCCTTGACTGTTACATCACCCGATGTGATCACCAGTCTGGCGGCGTTGTGATCGTCCGGATCTGTGAGCGCCGCACCGGCAGCGGTCAGTCGGTCGAGCAGCGCTTCGGACTTATTCTCTTCCCCTGCCGCTGTGAAGATGCCCATATCTTCCAGATGCAGATAGTCGAGGAACGAGTTCTGATAGGCATAGATGGCACCGTCATACACACCTTTCGACCCGGATGAAAGCAGCAGCGCCGCTTTCCGCAGTTTCTTCGGATATCCCGGCGCATAGATGCGGTTGATCGCGCACTGCAGCTGCCCGGAAAACCCGTGGTAATAGACCGGCGATGCCAGCACGATCATCTCCGCTTCATCCAGATCCGGATAGATTTTCTGCATATCATCTTGCTGCACGCAGGTCCGGAAAGCTTTCGTATGGCAGTATTCACAAGCCAGGCAGCCGCGGATATCCATCCTGCAGACATCGAAGACACTGACGCTGTGGCCGGCACTTTCCGCCCCTTTTCTGTAGGCGTTGATCATGGCCACGGTGTTGCCGCCCGGCCGCGGACTGCCGTTTAATACGAGGATCTTCATTTCAGATACTCCTCAAAGAATGCTTCGACTTTATCGAACGGAATGATGTCTTTCTGATCGTACAGATCCACATGACTCGCGCCGGGAACGATCACGAGTTCCTTGTTGTCCCCTTCGAGCTTTTTGAATGCATCCTCTCCGAAATATCTGGAGTGCGCCTTTTCGCCGTGCAGCACCATGACCGCGCTGCGGATCTCGTTCGCGTACTGCAGGATCGGCATATTGATGAAAGACAGTGAAGAGGTCACGTTCCAGCCGCTGTTCGAGTTGAGCGAACGGGGATGATACCCTCGATCGGTCTTATAGTATGCATAATAATCTTTCACAAACCACGGTGCCTCATCCGGCAGAGGATCGATGACCCCGCCGGCAAGTGCGTATGTGCCGGCTGCATAATCCTTTGTGCGCTGCTCGTTGAGCGCCTTTTTCATTTCGTATCTCGCATCCGCACTGTCTGCTTCATCGAAGTACCCTTTTGCATTGACACGTGTCATATCGTACATGGTGGATGCCACGGTGGCCTTAATGCGCGTATCCATCGCCGCCGCGTTGATGGCCATGCCGCCCCATCCGCAGACGCCGATGATGCCGATGCGTTCCGGGTCAACGTCCTCTCTGTTCGACAGATAGTCGACAGCGGCGGAAAAATCTTCGGTATTGATATCAGGGGAAGCTACGTAGCGTACGCTGCCACCGCTCTCCCCGGTAAAAGACGGATCGAAGGCCACTGTCAGAAAGCCGCGCTCCGCCATTTCCTGTGCGTACAGACCGGAACTCTGCTCCTTGACAGCACCGAATGGACCGGAGACCGCAATGGCCGGCAGTTTACCTTCTGCAACGGCAGGCTTGTAGAGATCCGCCGCGAGCGTGATCCCGTAGCGGTTCACGAACACCACTTTTTCATGGTCGACTTTGTCGCTCTTCGGGAACACTTTATCCCATTCCTGCGTCATATTGAGAGCTTCTGTTTTCATCATGGCGATTACCATCCTTTCTTCTGTTCACGGATCAGGCGGTCAAGCTGATCCACTTTCCGCTGGTTTTCATGCAGCTGTTCCATGCATACACAACGCTGCTTTTTCAGCTGACAGAGGACATCTTCCTGCATCCCTGCTGATAGAAGATCCAGAATGCGTTCAATCTGCTCCTCTTCGCACCCTGCTGCCTCAAAGTATGTCTCCATTGTTCCTTTGCCTGCATGATCCTCTGTTGGTTCCTTTCATTTACACCCCTATCGTATCTGCTTGCAGAGAATCGCGCTAATGGTTATAATTCATATCGTGTTATTCGTAATTGGAATATCGAGGAATCGCCATGGAAATCCGTACACTCAGATATTTTCTCGCCATTGCACGGGAAGAGAATATGACCAAAGCGGCTGACATTCTGCACGTCAGCCAGCCGACGCTGTCCAAACAGATGAAATCGCTGGAGGAAGAACTAGGTAAAAAACTGTTCATCCGGCACAGCTTCAGTATCCAGCTCACAGATGAAGGCATGCTCCTGCGCAGCCGCGCAGAGGATCTTGTCAGTATGGCCGACCGGATCGAGCAGGAATTCGTTTCTTTGGATGATATCACCGGCGGCGATCTATATCTGGGGCTTGCGGAATCCTACCAGATCCGCCTTCTGGCCAGGCAGATCAAGAACATGAAACATCTTTACCCCAACCTGCACTATCACATCACCAGCGGTGACACTGAGCAGGTCATCGACAAACTCGATAAAGGCCTGCTGGACTTTGTTGTTCTCGCAGAGACACCGGATCCGATCAAGTATGAGGCGATTCCGTTTCCAACACCGGATGTCTGGGGGTTGGTGATGCCGGCAGATGATCCGCTCACGCAAAAAGACGAGATCACCATCGATGATCTCGCCGGACTGCCGTTGTTCGCCTCCGAGCAGGGCTGGCGCAATGAAATCGCCGCCTGGGCAGGCAACCGTGCCCCTGAACTCGTGCTGGAAGGCTCGTTCCGTCTTTCCTATAACGGCTCCATCTTCGCGAAAGAAGGTCTCGGATACCTGCTCACTTTCGAGCATCTTGTTGATACTTCTAAGGGAAGCGGTCTGGTATTCCGTCCTCTTTCCCCCAGACTGGAATGCCCGTTATATTTGACTTGGAGCAGATATCAGACGTTCACACCGATCGCGGAGCGATTCCTGAAGCAGATCCGTACAGCATTTGCAAACTGAACGGATCAGTCCCGCTGCTCCAGATATGCATCAAACAGTTTCTGATACTTGATCGCGTGATACCGCTCCCCGGTGATCGCCAGATGCTTCCCGTTGACCGTGAACAGCAATGTCTTGCCGAAGTACAGCATATCCATTGCGACGATGTCTTTGAACGGGAAGGCTTCTCCGTTCATTTCCAGTCTGTCTTTGTACCCCATGACTTCACCGTCGAAGATATCGATCTGCCGGTGGTCGTTCGTGATCAGGTACAGTTTTACATTCCTGTCGTGGAAGACCGGTTTGCTGCCGTCTTTTCCCCTGATATACGCGAGCGTTTCCTCTTCCGCCCATTTGCCCCAGTCGTAGACATTGTCATATACGAGATCTTTGCCTTCCAGGAACCCATCCTCGCGGTAGATCCCGCGATGGCCGCACTTCGTACAGTAAAATTCATTGTCGGCGGTGACCATGGTGTCGAATTTCCCGCAGACCGGGCATTTGATCAGATAGTTCTCAAGACCTTCCGCCAGCCGTTCCCCTTTGTAAAGGAACCGCACTTTGCGCTGCCGTTCGTAGGCGTTCTCATGCAGATCCGTGTTGATGGCATCGAGCAGCTCCTGTGCGGACATGGCTTTGACTTCTTCAGCTGTGTAATGATGGACGATCACCCCGCGGCCCGGTCCGCGGCGCACGGTGTACGCCCATCGGGGAGCTACAAAATAGCCGCCCTCGATCCGGTAGGTCACAAGGCCGCACTTGGACATCTTCACGATCTTCGCGGCGGAGAGAGGCAGTTTGAGCGTTTCTCCGTTAAAGGAGCGGCTCCCTTCCGGGAAGATGATCACATTGTTGCCCCGTTTGATACGCCGGGTGATCTCCCTGACGACCTCAACAGCACCGGCGCCTTTGAATTCAAAGATCGGATGCTGCGCCCACTCGATGAGTCCGCCGATCCTTGAGCGGCGGAGGTGTTCCCCTGCGACATAATACATATGCTGCGGAAACGCTCTTGCCACCATGATGATATCCGCCTCGGTCAGGTGATTGGCCATGACAATGTACGGCTCGCTGGTCTTCGGCAGTTTGTCCGTCTTGAAATCATACTTCTTCAGCAAAGCGGGCACCACAGCGCGCGCCGCTTTGTATACCAGCCTGTAACGCAGTTTATCCTGTTTGTGTTCCTTCATTGTCTGCTCCTTTTGCTGCATTCAGTACGGCCAGTAGGAGATCCCGCTAAACAGCGCGATCAACCGCATTTCTTCCTCGATATCCCCAAGCGCAATGACGAAATGGGGCTCCCATCCGTCTTCGACCGCCCATTTGATCAGCCCGCCCGCTTCGCGCGCCGGCTTGACCACGAGACTCGTCCCGTGATACTGACGCGGTCTTTCAAGCGCTTCTCCTTTTGCTGTAAAGAGCCGCAGTGTTCCGTCTCTATCTTTGCCAAACCGCAGGATCGTCGCTTCTCTGCTCCCTTTGCATCCGAACTCCATCGTTGGCCCGATGCCGCGGTTGCAGTGCACGCCGACCGCCGGTCCCTCCACAGAACAAGCAAGAGACGGCGCTGCCATCCCGCAGTGCCAGAACGTCAGCGTGCCTTCTTTCTCGTCGATGTTCGAAGGGTCCCCGAAAAAGACCGCGCCGCCGGACAGCAAGGAAGCGAACAGCATCGTTAAAGCTCCCATCGCATCGCCTTCACAGGCGGCCGGGATACCCCGGTCGCACAGCATGGAAAGCACCGCACACACCGGCGTTCCGAATCCGGTAAAGAAGTCCGGCCAGCAGCGGCTTGCCAGCGCTGCCGCATCGCACGCAGAAGCAGTTTCCGTGTATGCTGTCATCAAGGCTGCATATCCCTTTTGATTGACTGCCGGGAGCGATGTGAATCCGCGCAGCTGCTTCTGTGCTTCCGCGAGGAACGGAGCTGCTTGTGCCTCCGTCACAGCCCGCGCTTTTTCGATCATCGCAGCGGTACTCACAGAGCGGATCGTAAGACCGAACGATTCCTGTAAAACAGTTTCCTCCGCCGCACCGAAAGAGAATCCTTCCGGCGGCTCTCCCACCAGTAGGAGCGTCTTCCCGCACACCTTCCTAAGAGCGGACAGTGCCCGCATATACGCTGCGAGAGATTTTCCGATACTCTCTTCGGAAGGGTCTCCCAGGAGGTGCCGGTAGCTGATCCGTCCGTCCATGTACAGACGGTTGGCTGCCGCAAAAGCACCGGTCAGCGCATTGCGTTTCAGTCTGCCGCCGTCAGACGCCGGATCGCGCAGCGTCCACACGACGACCGGTGCATCGGTCACATCACAGATTTCCTGCGTGTAAGCCGCATTGGCGAACGTCACATTCTGCAGGATCACAAGAGACGGTGTCTTACCTTTGAGGAACGCTTTGACTTCACCTGCGCTGAACAGGATGCCGTCCGGCATGACGAGCGCGTCCTCCATTCCGGTCTCTTTTGCCAGCTTCTGCAGCAAAGCACAGGAATCGCGGAATCCCTGTGCTGCTGTCTCCATATGGAACGTCCCTACCCCGACCGGGACATAAATGATCGGTCCTTGTATCTTCATTCTAGCTTTCCGTTCCTGCTGATATGCCGTTTTTTCCAAATCCTTTTGCGTTTTCTTCTTTCCAGAGCTCGTCGTAGGCAAAACCTGTGACGCGTTCACAGATATATCTTTCTTCTTCTGTCGCGACTGTCCTGATCTCCCCTTTGCGGCGGGCGATGTCGCGCTGGATGACTTCAAACTCCTTCTTGCCGAGCGGGAACTTGATGACCAGGATCAGTGTCAGCACCATGAGCACCACAGGTGCGAATACGTAGATCGCCGCAACGCCGTGTTGTGTCGCAGCCGTCTGCCGGAGCCCCTCGTTGGCAAGTTCCTCATTGTACCCCACGATCGCGAGCAGGATGCCGATGATCGCGGATGAAAGCCCGGTCGCGATCTTCCGGATGAAGGTCGCCATGGATGAGCAGATGCCGGGTCTGTGGATCGTCGTGACCAGTTCGTCGACATCCGCCATGTCCGCCAGGATCGCATAGATCGTTACCGAGGAAGCCGCCGTCCCGAGGCCGATGATGAACGACAGCACCAGAATGATCGTGAAATTGACACCTTCATACGAGAACGCAAGCAGCGCCAGTGTCGCGATGATCCGGAACGGGAACGCAAGGCGCACAGGCATCGTTTTGGATGTGCGGTTCATGATCGGGTTCAGGACGATCATACCGATGAACTGCGCGACCAGAATGGTGCCCATCAGGATCGTAAAGTTGCCGCCGCCGTAGGCGTTGAGCACATCATCGACATAATAGACCGCAAGACCGGTCACAAAGTCCGCCGCGCCCTGTCCGCATAGGAAAATCAGGATAAACATCCTGTAAGTCCGGCTGCGGTACACCGTAAATGATTCGACCGTGCTCTGAAGGAAAGGCTCTTTTTTGATCTCCTTCGCGTTCTCCCACGTTCCGAAGAATGTTACGAGAATGCACACCATGAACAATGCCGCAAAGATCAGCGCGACAGTGAAATATTCCTTCGGATCGGTATTGTTGCGGATCAGGATCGTCGGAATGAGCCCGGCGATGATCGCGCCGAGCGTTGAGAAAATCATGCGCACGCCCGTGAACTTGCCGCGCAGAACATAGTCGTCGACCATATCCGGCAGCAGCGCGTTGTAAGGCACCATGACGATCGTAAAGCCGGTCGAGAACAGCATGTACATCAACACATAAAAGACATACTGCCGCAGCACCGTACCGCCTGAAAACTCGATCCAGAGGCATATGAATGTGATCGCGGAGACAAAACTCCCGATCAAAATGTACAGTCTTTTGGGACCGAGACGGCTCTTCGTCCGGTCCGCGATATTGCCCATGATAGGATCCGTGATGGCATCCCATACCTTTCCGATGAGCGGGATCGTTCCGGCGAGCGCCGGCGACATCCCGAGCGACTTCGTGAGAAATACAGTGAAAAATGTGCTGATAACGATGAAGGCCCCGCCTCCGTAGATATCTGCCATCCCGTAGGCATACATGGACAGAAAGCCCGGCTTTTCAGGTTTTTTCATAAGTGATCCTTTGATTCACAGTTTCTAACAGGTTATTAACATCATACCATACAAATGCGGCGGCAGTATCAAGCGTCTCTGAAAACACGTCCCAGTTGTTCTGCGTACGGGCTTGCCTCCCGGATGAAGACCGGCGGGCACCCCATGGGACTCGGGACAGTGTGACTGCCGCCTTCAAATCTCTTTCCTGTGAACAGATGGATCCAGGAGTCCTCCGGCAGAAGTACCTCACGCTGCACCGCCCCTTCCATCAGGACCGGGGCTGCCAGGATGTCTCTTCCAAGCAGGTATTCATCCGTGACTGCCGCGGCGGTCCCCATGCGGTAATGATACGCGAGCGGACGCATGACCGGTATCCCTTTCGTATAATATGCTTCCAGCGTTTCCTCCAGATATCCCTTCAGCGCCTTATGCAGTCTCCCGAATCTTGCCAGATGACGGAGCGATTCTTCATCCTCATCGAACTGTACATTGACATCGGGGCGGTTGCCTTCATGCAGACGCATCAGCGGAGAAAAACAGCTCAGCTCCGTCCAGCGCATCAGCAGTTCTTTGCTGCGCTGCATGTGCATGATCGACGTATAGCCGCCGATGTCCGAATGACAGACGCCGATGCCGCTCATCGCAAGAGAAAGACTTGCCGGGATGACGGAGCCGATCCCCTGCGACAATGACCAGTCTACATGCTGATCGCCGTTCCACATCATCGGGGAGTAGCGGATCGTTCCTGTATGCCCGGCGCGCGTAAAGAAGAACACTTTCCCGGTTTTCCCGCACTCTTCGATCGCTTCGCCGTTCAGGCGTGCCCAAATGGCCGGCCAGTCGTTGTGGACATCCATCGCCGGCACGCCACTGAACAGCACGGCGTCCGCCGGCAGGTACTCTCCGAAGTCAGCCATCCAGCCTTCCATGCCGATGCCGATCATCTCCCGTTTGATGATCTCCTTATACCAACTGTACGCAGCCGGATTGGTGAAGTCGACCATAGCTGCCGGGAAGGTCGTGATGGTGACCATGTAATCGCTCCCCGCGGCATCTTTCACCAGATACCCCTTCTCTGATGCGAATGCATAAAGAGGCCCTTCCAACGCGAGGAACGGATTGATATAGCCATAGAAAGAAACGCCCTGCTCCTTCCATGCGCGGATCTTCGCCGGCAGATCCGGATACTGCACCGGATCCCACTGCCAGTTCCACATGACCTGATACCCGAATCTGGTCCGCCGGCAGCCGCACCAGTCCTGACACCAGATGCCTGTCAGGGGCAGATCGTACGCTTTCGCAAGCGCGATCTTTTCATCCACTTTCGCAGTCCCCTCCTGCGAGGCGAGGATGACACCATCAAGCAGCGCACCGGGCAGCCGCGGCTGCGTACCGAGCAGCGAGGCGATCCCGGCAGAGCGCCCTTCGAAGGCATCTGCCTCCCCGTAATACAGATCAACGCTGCGGTCGTTTTCCGGCAGACGGATCATCAGAACAGTACGCCGGGGATCCCGGAAATCGAACTCCATATAGCCGTTTCCGTCCACATGCAAAAAGTACCCGAGATCCGACTGGAAGGTGGGCTGGGCGTAATAAGATTCGTATTTTTCTATGGTTTGCTTTCTTTCCGGATGAGGACCTGCAATGCGTTCCTGGATCATCTTCCCGGCGATCGTGCGCGCGTTCTGATGCTCGGCGACCCAGATCCGCATGCGGTGACCCTTCAGATCCAACTCGGAGAAAGTTTCCCCGCATCCGAAAATCTGCTCTTTGGCGGGCGCCGGGAATGAGATGAACAGGCGGTTCGCACCGGTCTCCTTAAGATCGATATGAAGCTTTCTGACATGGCAAGCAGCCGGTCCTTCGTCCGGAATGTCCCGCTTTGTGACAGAAAGCCGGCAGACGGTTTTCGTCAGTTTGTCCGTCAGTGTACAGGCCTCTTCCTCCGCTGTGAAAAACAGCGGCCTTCTCCTCCGGATCTCGTCTTTATGACGGAAGCTTCCCTGCCGCATGACAGCCGAGGCAGTCCCTTCAGCGATCTCAAATGTCCATTTGCGGATATCCATAGGCGTGCTCTTTACTCCTCCTGCGACAAATACCACGCAGCATACGCGCCGATCATCTCATCCAGACTGACTTTCGGCGTATAGCCGAGTTCCTCTCTGGCTTTCGTGATATCAAAGATCTGGCTGCGTCCGAGGGTGCAGATGTTATACCGTGTGATCATGGGTGCCGTCCCGTAGATATGCAGCGCCTTGAAGAGCGTTTCCATGCCGCCCGCCAGACCGTACATCGCCTTGAACGGCAATTTGCGGTACTTCACCTTCATTCCGAGCGCTGTGAACATCTGATCGGCCAGATCCGTAAGTTTGCGCGGTTCTCCGTTCGTGATGTTGTAGACCTGCCCCAGCGCTTCCTCTTTTTCCATGCAAAGGCGCAGCGCCAGCGCTACGTTCTCGATGCAGCAGAGGTCTACAACGATCTCCCCGTTCTCAAAGAGCGGGATGCCGATGGTTTTGTTGGCATTGATCAGCACCGGCAGCATGTTCTGATCGCCAATGCCGCAGAGCCCGCGCGGCCGGATGATGGCGTAAGGCACTTTATCCTGTCCGCGCACCAGCTTTTCCGCTGCGATCTTGCTCTCAATGTAGTGGTTGAGGTGGTTGTCCTCGTTGTAATCCGCTTCGGTGATATGCGGATTGTTCTCCATCGCATAGGCACTTGGCGACGATGTATAGACCAGCCGTTTGATATGATTGATCCGGCAGGCGGTCAGGACATTGCGTGTGCCGTCCACATTGGTCCTGAAGAACGGTTCTTTTTTCCCCCAGCCTTTTAGCAGCGCACCGCAATGGATGACGTAGTCTGCTCCTTCCGTCGCGCCTGCGATGTCCCTGAGATCGCAGAAATCGCCTCTGTAAACGGAGATATTACCCCACGCGGGGGCAGAGGCCATGTCTTGGTTTTTCTCCTTCAGAAGCGATTCTTCGAGTGCCTGCAGCTTTTTCGGATCACGCCCGAATGCCACGACGTCATAGCCGTGAGCCGCGAATTCCTTTACGGCATACCTGCCCAGAAAGCCATATGCACCTGTAATAAGTACTTTTGTCATACCTTATCCTGTAATAACTTCTTTTATCTTTTCGTGCGGACCCATAACAGCTGATCATCCCTGCTGATATACCTGATCATCCCGCCTGCTTCCAGCCATGCAAGATAGGACCGGATCGTGCTGCCGATGAGCACGTACTGCGCCAGATCCATAAGAAGGCCGTATTCTTTAAACACCCTCTGCAGGATCTGGTCGACTGTCAGGGGTTCTCCCAGAATATCCAGCAGGCAGTTCCGGATCTCATAGATCTTGTCGATGTTCTTCTGTACCAGCCCGGATATGTCTGTCATCGCATCTGCATGGCCCGGAACGAACACGGCTGCCTCCATATGTCTGACCCTTTCCAGCGTATCAAGATAAGCGCCGGCGTCGACCAGATACGGGATCTTGCTGCGTCTTTGCATCGCCTGTTCGCTCACCAGAAGATCAGCCAGATAGACGACATCGTCCGCTGTCCTGAAACCAGCCATATTGAACCAGTGTCCGGGCAGCGGCAGGATCTCCCATCCTGAAGGCAGGACATCCGCGCGCAGCGGGAACGCCCTGCTCTCTTCTGCCAGGAACACCTGTCTGCGCAGGCCGAGCGGCGGAAAACCGCCGTAGAAGAACGACGTTTCCAGGATCGGATGATTGACAAAGTCGCACTCAAGATCCGGCACAAAGATCGGGCAGCCCGTCTCCTTCTGCAGGTAAGCATTGCCGCCGATGTGATCTGCATGGGAATGGGTATTGAAGACCGCCTCCAGCGTCCAGCCTCGTTCCGTGAGTGCGCGCAGTGCGCGTGCGCCGTCATCGTAATCCAGTCCGCTGTCGATGAGGACCGCTTTGTCCTCCGCGGTCTTTACAACGCCGATCTTCGTGATGCCCGGCAGATAATAACTGTTCCCTTTAGCCTGTATGAGTTCTTCCATGTCCGTTCAGTCTAGTATCTATTGTGCACTTTCTCCGCGAAACACATCATATCTTTGACTTCGATCTTCGTGCCGTCATCCAGGATAGCTGTTCCGCTCATCCGGCCGAACACCTGATGCTGATCCGAGATGATCACCTTGAAGTTCATATTCGCAGCGCGGTCGATCACCGGCTCGAACGTCATCTCAAAACGCCCGTCGGATGAAGAGAACGTCCAGGGATCCATGTACCCGCTCTCCGGGATATGGAACGTGACGTCATCCAGTTTGTGCGCCTTCCCGTCGTAGAACAGGATGTTCTCTGTCGCGGCGCTCGTATTGCCAAAGCCGTAGCCGATGTTAAAGCCGAAAGCATGTCCGTCAAAATCGCAGTTGCCGGATCCCCAGTGCCAGGTGTTGTCGTACGTCCAGACGCCGCGGCCCCAGTCGAGCGTGCCGAAGTCCGTGGCCGGGTCGAATTCATACCGCACACCGTCGTATTCCATCCATCCGGAGGCACGCATGCAGTTGATCTTCTGGTTGTAATAGAAGGCGTGCTTTTTATCCCAGGGTGTGGCGATGACCATGCTGTCCATATCCGGCTGCGCGAGCAGGATATCGCAGGCGAACGGCTTGCCTTCATGGAATCGCTCAAACCGGCACTGGATATGCCGTTTTTTCCCTTCCGCTGTCTCCTCTACCTCAAATGTCATCTTGAGGCGCTTATCAATATAGGATGTCAGCCCGGATGAACTGTCTGCGGGCAGCCGCAGTTTCCCCATCGGAAATGCGTTCAGCACCGTCTCAGTGTGCTCCCAGGGCGATTCCCCGAAGACAAGCAAAGAGACGGACTGCAGGCCGATATAGCCGTCGTCCGAGATCGTGAATGCCCCGGCGAATCCGTCCGCCAGCACCAGGTAGTAGTCCCATTCTTTGATGCGGAACTTCGGCGCTTTGATCATCGTCCGGTCGTATTGCTGCACCAGCGATCTGGACCAACCGGGCTCTCTTAATTCTCCGTTTTCATCCAGGAGCAGCTGTCTTGTTACGACTTCATGATTGCGTTCCATCTTCCACCTCCGCAGTGACACTGCCCGCATCGGCTGCAGGCGATTCTGTTTCCTTCTGCCGTCTGCCCTCCAGCCAGGGCATGAGATAGGAACTGTAGATCAGATCGATGATCGCCACGACGGGGATCGCCAGCAGGATACCGAGGATGCCGAACATGTTGCCGCCCACGACGACGCCGATCAGAATGAACAGGCCCGAAACGCCGAGCGTATTGCCGAACAGACGAGGTTTGATGACATACCCGTCCAGGAACTGCAGACCGACCGTAAATGCCAGGAACAGCAATGCATGGAAAGGTCTGACCATGAGCAGGATAAAAGCGCCGAATACGCCGCCCACGATCGGCCCGAAGGTCGGGATCAAGTTGGTGATGGCGACAATGACAGAGATCAGTCCGGCATACTCCATACCAAGAACTGTCATAAAGATGAAATTCGCGATGCCGATGATGAGACAGTCGATCAAGTTAAAAACGATGTAGCGGTTGAAGATGCCGTGACACTTGTTGAGGAATACCATCAGTCCGTCATACCGCCTGCGGCCGCATACCGCGCGGAGCAGTCTGCAGCAGCCGGCTTTCAGGTGTTCTTTATCCAGCAGCATATACACCGAGAAAATCATTCCGATCACGATCGAAACAAGGCTCTTCCCCGCCACCAGTCCGGTCTCAAGAATGCCGTCCAGATTGTCCGTGATCATATCAGCAAGCGTATTGAGCAACCCCTCCGAGGAATCCAGGAACCGGCCGAGTCCGAGCATGGATCCGGACAGACCGATGCTCTCCAGCAGCCTGTTCAGAGAAGCGATGTACCCGTCCAGATTGTTCGCGAATGTCTTGATGCTGTCGATCAGCTGCGGGAGCAGCAGGATGATGACCAGTGACAGTACGAGCAGAACGATCACAAAAGCCAGCACACCGGACAGTGCCCAGCGGCTTTTTTCCTTGCCGATCTTTTTAAGAACTCTGTTATTCAGGAAAACGGCCAGCGGATTGACCAGATACGCGATCACGATGCCGTAGATCACTGCCCTGAAAAAGCCAACAAAAGTCGCAACGCCGCCCCAGACACTGGCTAAATGTGTCAGAACAACGTAAAGGAGGACGGCAATACAAGCCGCCACCGCGTAGGGATACCATTGAGTCTCTTTGAACGAACGTTTCATGTCACTTTTCCGGCCGCTGCAGCGCCGGTTTCATTCTTTCTTCATGAAATAGATAACGGATACCCATGGCAAGGATATCCGTTAAAAGTGTAGCATATGGATACCGGCAATTCAATTCCTGCCGGGGCGGTGCTTTCGATCCGCTAACGTCCTTTTTTGTAAAGAATCGCAGCCACGATCAGAAGCGGCAACCCGGCTAAAAGCCCGTTCGGTGCAGGTCCTAGCAACCTCGCAGAACCTCCGGCAACGACACAGACCATCAGCGGGACGCCGGCAGCTGCATTAAACGTACCGTGGATCAGAGACGGGAGCCAGATCGTGCCGCTCCGCTCATACAGCCAGTCACACAGAATGCCGATCGCAACGGTGAAAATACAGAAGAGAAGCATCCCGATGACCGGGAATCCCACATACCCAAAACCGTATTCATAGCCGATCAGCCAGATGATCGGCCAGTGCCAAGCGCCCCAGATGATGCCGCCGAGGATCCACCCTTTCCTGCGGCCGTATTTTGCCTTGAGCTGCGGATACAGAAACCCCCGCCAGCCGACCTCTTCTCCCATGCTCACGACCGCGTTGACCAGCGGCGCGTACGTCACGGCGCTGACAATGTTAATCAATACGAGGAGCGAATACGAAAGCCCTTGCGCTTCGATCTGTGCAAAGGCCTCGCTGCCAACGGACTGTTCCATGGCTCTGCCGCTCGGATCAAAGTGGTCCGGAAAGACCAGGAAATACAGAACGGCACCGATGGCGGTCAGGATGGCCGGGCCGAACCACGCTGGCAGGATGTATTTGATGTTTTTCCGGATCTCCGGCCGCCAGCCCATCCGGGTCAGTTTTTCACCGGCAGCCAGCACACCGAGCAGCGGGACGAACATCATCGCTGCCATGACCAGTTGTCCGATCGTCTGATTGCCGCTCTTATAGAGCATCCAGACGCCGATCTGAATGAGATAGGCAACGCCAAAGGTGAAGACCAGATACTTAATGACCTTCGTCTTATCGAATTCTGTATTTAACTGTGCACCATTCACCCTGTTCACCACCCTTCTACTGTGCCGCAGGTGCAGCTTTACCTGCATCCGCCGATGCATCGTAGGTTTCCACGCACCAACTCTTCTTCCCGCAATCCGGACAAGTCAGCTTTCTCGTCGTCGGCGTGTGCGCTGCGAAAAACGCCTGTTTGTAGGACGGTTTGAAGACTTCGTGGCAGTGCGGGCAGATGTATTTGATGCGGCGGTAGTAATAGATCGATGTCGGAATCGCAAACGCGACCGCCAGCGCCAGCCAAACAAGGACCGGCCACCAGATTCCTTTCACAATTCCCAGAATGATCGACCCGACTTCAAGGATATCCAGCGGGATGCCGATTCCCAGCGCCAAGGCCAGCAGAACACGGCGCATATGCCGGAGTTTATTGTAGTTTTCCATAATATTCGCCGCGTCAACTAAATCAGCATGATTGAGCGATTCCAGAGCGGACAGACCGCTGCGCATAGCCGCCAGTTCCTCCAGTTTATCCTTATCCGCCGCGATTTCTTCACGCAGCACAAGTTCCTGCTGATCGAGCAGCAGGCTGATCGTAGCGGCCGGATCCTCATCCTGCAGCAGTTTTGCGATATTTTCGAGAGAAACATCGAGGCTGCGCAGAAAGCAGATGATCTTCATCTTCTGCAGATCTTCTTCACTGTACAGACGCCTGTCTCCTTCCGAACGCTCGCCCGGAACGAGGATCCCTCTCTGATCGTAATACTGGACGGTCCTGACGGTGGTCCCGCAGATGCTTGCCAACTCTCCTGTCGTGTATTTTGACACAGCTTTCCACCTCCTTACAGGCTCATCTTGATGCATGACGCTGCGTCACGAGCAAGTCTTTTTTGAAAAAGAATCGCAAAATCGGCCTTTTTTCTTGTTTTTATTCGGATTCAATCACTTCTCCGGTCTTTTTTCCGGTCCGGTACTCCCCGACTGAGAAGAATACAAGTCCGACCCAGATGATCGCAACCGCGATGAGTTCCACGCCGTCGATCGCTTCGTGGTAGATAAAGAGTCCCATGAGCATGGACAGTGTCGGACTGATATACTCCACAAGGCCCAGTTCGAACATCGTGACTTTCTGCGCCGCCGATGAAAAAAGACCAAGAGGGATCGCCGTCAGAAGCCCGCAGAGGAGCAGCAGACCGAACTGATATGGCTGCCCCTGCGAAAGCGCCCCTTTTCCGGTCACCTCCAGCCAGATGATGACACCAAGCGCGAACGGCGCGCATACGATCGTCTCATACACCAGCGAGATCAGCGGAGGCAGTGTGACCGTCTTCTTGATTGCTGAGTAGATTGAGAACGAAACCGCTAGGCCGAGCGGGATAAACGGCAGTTTGTGAAAATGCACGAGCAGGATCACAACACTGACTGTCGCGAGGAAAAGAGCGGTTCCTTTATACCCGGTGAGTTTCTCCCTGAAGAGAACGATGCCGAACAGACAGACCATGAGCGGTTCAATATAGTATCCGATGCTGCAGTCGACGATATGGCCTGCATTGACCGCCCAGATGTACGTGCTCCAGTTGAGCGTGACGACGGCGCCGGCCAGAATCGACTTGACCGCCATCTTCCGGTCTTGGAAAAACGGCGCAAAGATCTCACGGAATGTGTAGGACCGGCGCGCCAGAAGAAGCGCACTCACGAAGACCAGCAGAATGCGGTAGATGATGATCGTCCCGCTGCTAATCGGCACCAGCGCCTTCCAGTAGCCCGGCAGCACGCCCCAGAGCATCATGCAGCCGATTGCCGCTGCCAGCCCCTGGCGGTGCCGTTTATCCATGTTCAGTTGTACGCCGTCAGATTTCGTTAAAGGTTCCATGTCATTTACTGTAACAGACTGCCTGTCCCCGCACAAGAAAAAGCCCTGCAGATTTCCTCTGCAGGGCTTTCTTTTTTGTTTCGCATCCGGTCAGTGACCCATGTGTCCGATCAGGAAGATCAGAAGCGCGAATCCGCCGGCAATGGCGGCAACGATCAGAAGACCTGCCGCGATACCGCCTTTGATCATGGCGTTGCGTTCTTCCCGGGTCACCGTAAAGGTTTCCCCGTAAGGAGAATCGCTCCGCCCCGCACCTGCCTCCGGATCTTCGAAGTCCGGCCGCGTCTCTTTCCGGCTGCCGTGCAGCCTTTCAAACCGCGGGATCAGGATCGGCGTCGGCTCGATATCGCTCATACTGGCGACCACGCGGCCGTCATCATCTTCGTATCGTTCGTTGCGTGCCATTATTCAACCCCGAATGCTTCTTTGACATCGTCGTACAGATGACAGACGACATAGTGTCCAGGTTCGATTTCCTTCTGTACCGGTGCTTCCGTTTTGCACTTTTCCATGCACTGCGCGCAGCGCGTGTGGAACTTGCAGCCTTCCGGCGGATTGGCCGGGGACGGGATGGAGCCGGACAGCACGATGCGCTTCATCTTGACGGTCGGATCCGGGATCGGGATCGCTGAGAACAGCGCCTTCGTGTACGGGTGCAGCGGATTTCTGAAGATATCCTCCGTATCACCGTACTCGACCAGATTGCCCAGGTACATGACGCCGACCGCATCGGAGATGTGTTCAACGACGGACAGGTCATGCGAGATGAACAGGTAGGTCAGACCGAACTGTTCCTGCAGTTCCTGCAGCAGGTTGATGATCTGCGCCTGGATGGAGACGTCGAGCGCCGAGACCGGCTCGTCGCAGACGATGAACTCCGGATTGAGCGCGAGGGCTCTGGCGATGCAGATACGCTGCCGCTGGCCGCCGGAGAATTCGTGCGGATACCGGTCTTTGTGGAACGGCTGCAGCCCGCACTTGTCCATGATATCGTCCAGATAGTCATTGTACTCCGCCTTGGAGACGATGTTATGCTCCCTGACGGCTTCGCCGATGATCTCGCCGACCGGCATACGCGGAGACAGCGAGGAGAACGGATCCTGGAAGATGATCTGCATCTTGGTGCGCATATCATGCATTTCCTTATTGGTCAGATCGTAGACTTCCTGTCCGTTGAACAGCACGTCGCCGGCTGTCTTGTCGCCGGACAGACGCAGGATGGTGCGGCCGGTGGTCGTTTTGCCGCAGCCGGATTCACCGACCAGACCCATCGTCTTTCCGCGTTCCAGATTGAACGTGACACCGTCGACTGCCTTGACATAGCCGCTGACTCTGCCGAGCATACCGTCCTTGATCGGAAAGTGCTTCTTCAGGTCTCTGACCTGCAGGATGTACTTCGGATCGTAGATCAGAGGCGATTTCTGTTCTTCGCCTTTTTTGCCGCCCTTCTTATGCCTTTTGTCAGCC
>JAWRJC010000126.1:0-30047 GCA_040307715.1 Clostridiales bacterium
TGTTCATGCCGTTGAACTGCTCGGAGTTGATCATGGTGCCTTCCGCTTCGAAAGCTTCTGTCAGGTTGTAAAGATCGATCGCGGGATCGCCGGGATCGACGACCGGGATGATCTCCAGGTCGAATTTCTTCGCAAAGTCAAAGTCGCGCTGGTCGTGCGCCGGTACCGCCATGATGGCGCCGGTGCCGTAACCCATAAGGACGTAGTCGGAAATGAAGATCGGGACCTTCTTGCCGTTGACCGGGTTGACGGCGTAACGGCCGATGAATTCGCCGGTCTTCTCATTGGTGGTCGCGGTGCGCTCGATCTCGTTCATGTGCTGGCAGCGGTCGATGTACGCGAGGACAGGTGCCTCGTACTCCGTGCCTGCGACCAGTTCCTTCACATAAGGATGCTCCGGAGCCATGACCATATAGGTACATCCGAAAAGTGTATCGCAGCGTGTGGTGTAGACAGTCATCACCTTGTCGGTACCGTCGATCTTAAAGTCGACATTCGCGCCGTGGCTCTTGCCGATCCAGTTGCGCTGCATGATCTTGACTTTGTCCGGCCAGCCCGGCAGCTTATCCAGGTTGTCGAGCAGACGTTCTGCGTAATCCGTGATCTTGAAGTACCACTGGGACAGTTCCTTCTTGGTGACCGGCGTCTTGCAGCGCTCACAGCAGCCGTCGACGACCTGCTCGTTGGCAAGGACAGTCTGGCAGCTCGGACACCAGTTGACCGGATTGTCTTTCTTATAAGCGAGACCCTTCTTGTAGAACTGAATGAAGATCCACTGCATCCATCTGTAATACTCAGGGGTGCAGGTGGCCAGTTCTCTGTCCCAGTCGTAGGAGAGGCCCATCTGCTGCAGCTGGGCGGTCATCTCCGCCATATTCTCATAGGTCCACTTGGCCGGCTCGACCCCATTCTTGATGGCCGCGTTCTCAGCCGGCAGGCCGAAGGCGTCGTACCCCATCGGATGAAGGACATTGAAGCCCTGCATCTTCTTGAATCTGGCGACGACGTCACCGATGGAATAGTTGCGCACGTGGCCCATGTGGAGCTTGCCCGACGGATACGGGAACATCTCGAGGACGTAATACTTTTTCTTTTCCGGATCCTCGGTCACTTTGAATGCTTTGGCGTCTTTCCATTCCTTCTGCCATCTTGCTTCGATCTCTTTAAATTCGTATCTTTCTTTCATTTTCGGTACCTTCCCGCAGTTGTGTCTGTTTACTGTTTCGCCCAGAATGCCTCGTAGGCTTCATCGCCGCCGTATTCTGCTACGACTTCGCAGTCGCCCCAGACACGCTCGATGTTGTATTTCTGACGCATTTCCGTCGTCAGGATATTGATGATGACATCACCGTAGTCCATGAGGATCCAGCCGCTGGTCGCCTTTCCCTCGATGCTCTTGGGCGCCATTTCCATTTTGGCCATGCAGTCCTCCGCCTCATCCGCGAGACCAGCGATCTGCCGTTCGTTCCTGCCGGACGCAAGAAGGAAATAATCCGCAAAAGACGACTTTTCGGCGATATCGATCACCATGATGTCCGCCGCTTTCTTTGCATCCAGTGCCTCTGCTACTCTGAGAATCAATTCTTTGCTTTCCATGAAGCCTCCTTTTTATCTATATATTTCCGTGCGGTGCACGGTATCAGCCTTAAAAACCCATCAGATCCGACATGCCCAACATACTCAGTTCGGCTTCCAGATCGATGTCGATATCCTCTTCCGTCTGCTGCGGTTTCTTCCGGGGATATCCTTCCGCCGGCGCTCCCGCTTCAAACCAGTCGATCGCCTCCTGCGTATCCTCGTCCAGATACTGCTCCTGCGACACCACATAATCCCGTGTGCCGGTGAGGCTCATCAGGCAGGCTTTGTCCAGATCGGTCTCCACTGCCTCGCGCAGCGCTTCCACCCCCGGGTACTCCCGGTTCGGCTCGATCGCGTCCGCGATGAAGATGATTTTTTCCAGCAGCGACATCCCCGCCCTGCCGGTCGTATGGTACGAGATCGCGTTGAGAATGTCCTCATCCCTGATCCCGAACGCCATCTTCGCGACAAAGGCAGCCGCTTTGCTATGGGATAGATTAATGTTGTTGAGGTACCGGTCGCCGATCGCGTTCAGCGTGACGAATGCATTCATGCGGTCGTCGTCCCATTTGCGGCAGACATCGTGGCATTTGGCCGCGAGCAGCGCCTTATCCGGATCCGCGCCGTACTTTTCAGCCAGACGGACAGCCGTCTCCACCACCCCTTCCGTGTGGCGGATGCGCTTCTCCGTCAGTTCATATTCCATATACTCGTCGATCTTATCGATACAGGTCATGTCCATAGATGTAATCCTCGACGGCCTGCGGCACCAGTCCGGTGATGGACTCGCCCGCGGCCAGTTTTTCTTTGATCGCTGTGGAGGAGATGTCCAGCAGATCGTTCCGGATCACCAGGACCTCCGTTCCGTACAGTTCTTTGAATGCATGGCGGCACCGCTCGATCTCCGCATCCTGATAGCCCGGCCGGCTGCCGACGATCACCGCGTTCTCGGTGAGCAGTTCCTCGGCATGCATCCACGTATCCATTTTGATAAAGGTATCCGTCCCGGTGATGAAATAGACCGTATCAGGCTCCGTTTCTTCCCCGGCGGGAACGCCCGCGCCGCCGCCCGGCGATTCTGCGGCCGCCTCCATACGCTCTGTGAGAAGGCGCCTGCGCACTTCCCGCAATGTCCGGTATGTATAGCTGACCCCTTCCAGCTCCATCTCCAGCGTCGAGACGAGAAGCCCCGGATGGCCTTCTACCGCCAGCGCGAGCATCTCGAGCCTCTGCGCCGGCCCGGTCACTTTGCGGTCCTGTTTGAACGGCTGGATCTTCGCAGGCATGAACCAGACCGCATCGAGCGCTGCCTGTTCCATCGCATCCAGTGCCAGATTGAGATGTCCTTCGTGCACCGGGTCAAAGGTGCCGCCGATGATGCCGATCCTGGCCATGTGTTCTCCGTGTCTTCCGTGCGCATACGTATACGCAGTAAATTATACAGCAATCGGGGTGACATTTCAACGAAAAACAGTAATGCGCGGCTACGCTGCAGATGCCGTTTCAACGAAAGAACATGTATTTCTTTTATCATTCTTTTGCGAACATGTGTTTACTTTCTGTTCTTTTTATAGTATCATTCATTTAGAAAACTATGCTTTTTGAACTTACGGGAGCAAAAAGATGAACAAATCGAGAGAACGGGAACAGCGCATTCTGGCTTTCATGAAGAAAGAGATCCATGCCAAGGGCTATCCCCCGACAGTCCGCGAGATCTGCAATGCGCTCGAGATCAAATCGACATCAACGGTCCACAAGGACATCGCCAATCTTGAAAAGCAGGGATTCCTCAAGAAGGATCCGTCCAAGCCCAGAGCACTGATGCTCGTGGAGAATGAAGAGCCGGAGAGAAAAGTCGTCTCCGCTGCCCCGCAGTCCGTTGCCAACGCGGCTTTCACAGACGTTGTGGAGATCCCGGTCATCGGCCGGGTCGCAGCAGGCACGCCGATCCTGGCGGAGCAAAATATCGAAGACAGTTTCCCCATCCCCTCCCGGTTCGTCAGCGGCGGCACCAACTTTATGCTGACCGTCCACGGCGAATCAATGATCGAAGCCGGGATCATGGACGGTGACTACATCCTGGTCGAACAGCAGAACACCGCGCGCAACGGAGATATCGTCGTCGCGATGGTGGACGGCTTTGAAAGCGAAGCGACTGTCAAGACTTTCTACAAAGAGGCGGACCATATCCGCCTGCAGCCGGAGAACAGCACCATGAGTCCTATCCTGGTCAAAGATGCCAAGATCCTCGGCAAGGTCAAAGGCGTGTTCCGGTATTTCTAGACCGACTCATCTTTCAAGATGCATACGAAAAGGCGCGTTTCAGATATTACTAAGCGCGCTTTTTTAGTATATACTTATAAGAGCGGGCACTTCCGGTGTCTGCATGAATTCTCCCGCAATTTGAAAGAGCGGGAACAACTCATTCACTAAGGAGGAAAAACTATGCTGAAATTCTATAAATGCGCGAAATGCGGTGCTGTTGTTGCCAAGATCGTCGAAAAACCCTGCCCCATCATGTGCTGCGGCGAAGAGATGGTCGAACTGACCGCCAATACGGAAGAAGCGGCATTTGAAAAGCACATCCCCGATGTCACCATGGACGGCGATGTCATCGTCGCCAAGGTGGGCAGTGTAGAGCATCCGATGATGCCGGAGCACTTCATCCAGTTCATCGCGCTCGAGACCGAAGGCGGCATGCAGGTCAAGTACCTCAAGCCGGAAGAAAAGCCCGAAGCGAAGTTTGCCGCTGCAGATGGCAAAGCCGTTGCGGTCTACGAATTCTGCAACCTCCACGGTCTTTGGAAAAAGGAACTCTAATTCCTGACTGCCACGGACCAGCCCAATCAAACAAAACCGGCGTGACCGCAGCGGCCGCGCCGGTTTTATAGTATCTGTTCTTCAGCAAGTCTTAAGGAACCGCCCTATTTCATCAGCTTGCAGACTTCCGTACTGAACCGCACCGGATCATCGATCGGCATCCCTTCGATGAGCAGCGCCTGATCGTACAGAAGCCGGGCGTAGGTGTCCAGTTTTTCTTGATCCTCAGCCAGTGCCGCCTTGAGAACCTCGAGGATCTCATGGTCCGCATTGATCTCAAGGACGCGTTCCGCCTTGATGGATTCCCCTGCCGGCGCCGCATTGAGCACACGCTCCATTTCGAGGGACAGGCCGCCTTTGGTGGTCAGACACACCGGGTGTTCCGCCAGACGGTCAGTCAGTTTCACTTCGCTGACCTTCCCGCCAAGCGATTCCTTGATGGCTGCCAGCAGATTCTTCGCCTCTTCTTCTTTCTTTTCAAGCGCTTCCTTAGCGGCTTCGTCCTGCTCCGCCGCCAGATCGTCCTGCTTGACGGACAGGAAGGTTTTTTCTTTATAACTTCCGATGGTCTGGAAAACGAATTCATCGATGTCGTCGGTGACGTAGAGGATCTCCGTTCCCTTTTCCTTGAGCGCCTCGGTGCGCGGCATGCGGTCGATATGCTCGATGCTGTCGCCCGCCGCATAGTAGATGTGCGTCTGCTCTTCCGGCATGCGTTCCACATACTCCGCCAGTGTGACCATCTTCTTCTCGCTGGACGAATAGTACATGACGAGGTCTTCGAGGTCGCCCTTATGCAGACCGAAATCCTGATACATGCCGTACTTGAGCTGCAGACCGAAGCTCTCGTAGAACGCTTCGTATCCTTCGCGGTCGTTCTTCAGGAAGTCCGCCAGTTCATTGCGGATCTTGCGGCTGATGTTCTTTTCGATGTTCTTGAGCTGCCGGTCGTGCTGGAGCATCTCACGGCTGATGTTGAGCGACAGATCCTGGCTGTCCACAAGCCCCTTCACAAAACTGAAGTAGTCGGGAAGCAGGTCTTCGCAGCGGTCCATGATCAGCACACCGGAACTGTACAGCTGCAGCCCTTTCTCGAACTCGCGCGTGTAGTAATTGAACGGCGCTTTCTTCGGAATGTACAGCAGTGCCGTAAAACTGCTCAGTCCTTCGACCGTCGTATGGATGACCCTTGCCGGATCCTCCATGTCGTAGTATTTGCCTTTGTAAAAAGCGTTGTAATCTTCGTCCGTCAGTTCGCTCTTCCGGCGTTTCCACAGCGGAACCATGGTGTTGAGGGTCTGGTCTTCCATGACCATTTTAGGTGTCTTGGAATCGCCCTGCCCGTCCTCTTCGGCTTCGACCGGTGCCGGCACCTCGACCATCATCCTGATGGGGTACCGGATATAATCGCTGTATTTCTTCACCAGCCCGCGGATGCGGTACTCCCGCAGAAAGATATCATAATCTTCCTCCGCCGTGCTCTCCTTCATGTGCAGGATGATGTCCGTCCCGTGGCCTTCCTTCTCCGCCGGCTCGATGGTGTACCCGTCCGCGCCGTCGGATTCCCAGCTGTACGCCTGTTCCGCGCCGTATGCCTTTGAGAGGACCGTCACTTTATCCGCGACCATGAATGCCGAATAGAAGCCTACACCAAACTGCCCGATGATATCGATGTCCGCATCTTCAACATTCTCTTTGAAATCCAGGCTGCCGCTTCTGGCAATGACGCCCAGGTTCTTATCGAGGTCTTCCTCACTCATGCCGATGCCGTTGTCGGAGATCGTCAGCGTGCGCGCCTCTTTGTCCGGCGTGATGCGGATCGCAAAGTCCTCGCGCGCAAGTCCGGTGATGTTCTTGTTCATGCTCTCATAATAGAGCTTGTCGATCGCATCGCTGGCGTTGGAGATGAGCTCGCGCAGGAAGATTTCCTTATGCGTGTAGATGCTGTTGATCATCAGATCGAGCAGCCGTTTTGACTCTGTTTTGAACTTTCTTTTGCCCATGATATGAAGTCGCCTCCTCAATATAAAACGGAGCGAATGCCCCGGTTTGCCTGTTCGTTTAGCACTCTCCAATCAAGAGTGCTAAATTCATTATACGACTCCTCTTCTGTTTGTCAACATACAGGCAAAACCTATTTGATGTGCTGATTGCATATCTTGCGCCGGCATTTTATAATAAGGGTAGTGAAAAAAAGGATAACGCCGTCAGTACAGTTCGGCTTTTCAACAGGAGGACATCATCTATGGAAAAACAGATCCTGATTTCAATCGGCCGTGAATCCGGCAGCGGCGGTCTCGCGATCGCGCAGAAAATCGCCGCTGAGCTTGGCATCAAGATTTACGATAAAAACATCCTGACGCAGGTTTATGCGGACAACGAGGACGTTTCCAAGCAAATGGCGAAGTACGAAGAAAAGGCACCGACGCCCTTCCTGTCCCGCCATGTCCGCGGCATGACCAACTCCCCGGAGGAAAATGTCGCCAAGCAGGAATTCGCCTTCATCAGCGAAAGAGCCGCTGCCGGCGAATCCTTCGTCGTGGTCGGCCGCTGCGCCAATGAAGTCCTGAAAGACCGCCCCGAACTCATCTCGATCTTTGTCAACGGTGATCTCGAGGACAGAAAGCAGCGTGTCATGGCACGCGAAAACTGCGATGAGCATGACGCACTCGAACTGATCGGCGATACCGACAACGATCGCAGAAAGTATCACAACAAGTACTGCGAGTCCAAATGGGGCGATGCCAAGTGCTATGATCTGACCATCAATGTTTCCAAACTCGGGCCGGAAGAAACCGCAAGTGCACTGCTTGCGTACATCCGCCGCAGAATAGCCAAGTAGGAACGTGCGTCCGGAAGAGCCTGTCAGGCGCAGCAGATCTCTGCTGCGCCTTTTATAATGCCCAAAGGGACTGTGGCATCGCGCCTGCTTTTGTGGTATAAAGGATGTTGAGCGTAATGGATACGTGAGCAGCGATATGCGGACAGATATACAGTCCGCATACGAAAAGATAAGGAGAACAGACATGGCAGAAGAAATCAACAGCAGCAACTGCAACCACAACTGCAGCGATTGTCAGGCGAACTGCGAATCGCGCACCATGGACTTCACCGTCCCGCAGAAAACCGGCGCAAAGATCAAAAAGATCATCGGCATCGTTAGCGGCAAAGGCGGCGTCGGCAAATCGATGGTCACCGGTCTGGCGGCCGTTTCCGCAATGCGCAGCGGCATGAACGTCGGCATCATGGACGCCGATATCACCGGTCCGTCCATCCCCCGCATGTTCGGCCTCAGCGAAAGACTGCGCGGCACCGAGACTACGATCCTCCCGGCGGTCACCGGCGAAGGCATCAAAGTCGTCAGTTCCAACCTGATCCTCGATGATCCCGAATCCCCGGTCGTATGGCGCGGTCCGGTCATCGCAGGGCTTGTCAAACAGTTTTACTCAGATGTCGAATGGGAAGATCTCGACGTCCTGTTCGTCGATATGCCGCCGGGGACAGGCGATGTCCCGCTCACCGTCTTCCAGTCGATCCCGCTCGACGGCATTCTCGTTGTCACCAGCCCGCAGGATCTGGTCGCGATGATCGTCGGCAAGGCGCTCAAGATGGCAGAGCTGATGAACATCCCCGTCCTGGGTCTGATCGAAAACATGAGTTATGTCGCCTGCCCGCACTGCGGCGAGAAGATCGCAGTCTTCGGCGAGAGCCACATCGAAGAGATCGCAGCCAAATACGGCGTCCCGGTCATCGCGCAGCTGCCGATCGACCAGAATCTGGTCCCCGCAGCCGATCAGGGCATGCTCGAAGCGTACAAGGGTGCCTTCATGGAGCCCTTCGGCATGGCGATCGCAAACCTGCTGAAATAACCACCAGCAAAAGGTTATTAAAGAAGCGCTCTCAAGAGCGCTTCTTTTTATATGTGTTCAGTTGCAGACAGTCCGTTTTACGCATTCAGGATCTGCATGAACTCCTCGCCGGTGATCGTTTCTTTCTGATACAGATGATTGGCGAGTACATCCAGCTTTTCGCGGTTCTCCATGAGGATCTGCGCTGCTTTTTCATGCTGCCTGCGGACGATCTCCACGACCTCCGTGTCGATCTTCGTCTGCGTTTCCTCGGAACAATCGAGTGCGGCGTCGCCACCCAGGTACGCGTTCTTGACATTTGCCATCGCGACCATGTCGAAATCCTGGCTCATCCCGTACTGGGTGACCATGCTGCGCGCGAGTTTTGTCGCCCGCTCGATGTCGTTGGAAGCACCGGTGGAGACTTCTCCGTAGACGACTTCCTCCGCCGCACGGCCGCCGGTGAGCGTCGCGATCTGGTTTTCGAGTTCCGTCTTGGTCATCAGGTAATGGTTGTCCTGTTCGACCTGCATCGTGTAGCCGAGTGCACCGGATGTGCGCGGGATGATCGTGATCTTCTGGACCGGCGCCGTGTTGGTCTGTTTTGCTGCCACGAGTGCGTGGCCGATCTCGTGGTATGCGACCGTCCACTTTTCTTTGTCGGTCAGGATCGCGTTCTTCTTCTGATACCCGGCGATGACGACCTCGATGCTCTCCTCGAAGTCCGCCTGCGAAGCATACTTCTTCCCTTCTCGGACCGCTTTCAGCGCCGCTTCGTTGACGATGTTCGCCAGCTCCGCGCCGGAAGCGCCGCTGGCCATCCTTGCGATCTGCTTGAAATCCACATTGGGGTCGTATTTGATCTTCTTTGCATGGACCTTCAGGATCTCCTCGCGGCCGATCAGATCAGGCAGTTCCACAGGAACGCGCCGGTCGAAGCGGCCGGGTCTTGTCAGCGCCGGATCGAGAGATTCGGGACGGTTGGTCGCCGCCAATATGACGACGCCGGTATTGCCTTCAAAGCCGTCCATCTCCGTGAGCAGCTGGTTGAGCGTCTGCTCGCGTTCATCATTGGTGCTGAGCGCGCCGTCTCTCTTCTTGCCGACTGCATCGATCTCGTCGATGAAGACGATGCATGGTGCCTTTTCCTTCGCCTGCTTGAACAGGTCGCGGACTTTGCTCGCGCCCATGCCGACGAACATCTCCACGAACTCGGAGCCGGACATCGAGAAAAACGGCACTTCCGCCTCGCCGGCGACCGCCTTGGCGAGCATGGTCTTGCCGGTTCCGGGAGGCCCGACGAGCAGAACGCCCTTGGGCATGTTCGCACCGATCTGTTCGTATTTGGACGGATCGTGCAGGTAGTCAACGATCTCAGAAAGGCTTTCCTTGGCTTCATCCTCCCCTGCCACATCGTCAAATCGGATGCCTTCCGCCGACTTGACGTAGATCTTAGCATTGGACTTGCCCATGCCGAACATCATCGAGTTCGGTCCGCCTTCCCTGTTCATTAACCGTTTTGACAAGATGCTGCCGAGCCCGATGAAAATCACCAGCGGCAGGATCCAGCTGAGCAGGAACGTCATGATCGGCGATGCTTCCTTGATGATCTCGCTCGTGAATTTCACGCCGTTTTCATGCAGCCGGTTGACCAGATCCGGATCGTTCATCAGGCCGGTCCGGTAGATCGTCTCCTCATCCCCTTTCTCTGTAAAGAGAATCTGGTTGTGCTGGATCTGTACGCTGTCGATCTGCCCCTTCTCCGTCATCGTCATGAACGTTCCGTAGTCGGTGTCCTTGATCTGGCTCTGGCTGACCGATGGCAGCAGCAGCCAGTTGAAGGCCAGCAGCAGAAGCAACATGATGCAGTAATACATCAGCAATGGTTTTCTTGGTCTTTTGACTTCATTCATAGAATGATGCCTCCTCTTGCATCATTTTCAGTAGACATCCCCCGCGAGCCCGTTGTCAATGCTTTTTTGCGATTCCTGTTGTGGCTGAAACGCTTTCCGGTAACCTGGCAGAACGATCTTTGCGAATACTGCCGCATTGACTAAGAACAGTATGCCAAAGATGATCCGGGCAGCTGTCTCAGGCACAAGCAGCGCGATCCCGTTCATATCGCCGCCGCCGAAGAACCCGCAGAGCACGCTCAGGTACAATGGATCGATCACAAGCAGCGCGATCGTGGTGTAATACATACACGCTTTGAAACCTTTTGAAGAAACGCTTCCGATCCTGTTCATGAGCAGCACCAGCAGACATGCTGCCGCAAGCGTTGCAAGGGGGCCGGCCAGGCAAAAGAGCCCCAGCTGCATTTCATCCGCACGCTCTGCGAAGATGTCGATCTGTATGCCAAACCCCAAGAAGTTGATCTGTTTGAAGATCCCTGCTGCCAGTGCATATACAAGATGCGCGCCTTCGTGGATGATGTAGTAGATGGCCACCGCACACAGAATGCCTATGTATTGTCTTGCCCGTTTGTTCATGTCTGTGTCTCCGCTGTCTTCTTGACCTTCATACAGTTCCGCGGTATTCAGTACTTCCGTTTGAGGACAAAGTACACGGCGAAGTAAACGAGCAGCATCAGGCAGACCGCCCCGCCCAGAACGATCTGGGCCGTCGTTTTACCGAGCACCATCGCCGCGACACAGCCGACCGCCTCCGCGAGCAACACGATATACCCCGTCCACGCCCAGCTTTTCATCCGCAGGAATGTGTTGCGCTCGTCGTGCATCTTGATTTCTATCTCCTCTTTATACGTCGGATCCTTTCTGTATTTCATGATCCGGACGGTCTGCAGGATGCCGACCGCCATGAGCGCCCCGCCCATCCCGGAATAAACGGAAGAATCCAGGATCTCAGCGACGGACAGCCCTAAAAGAACAGCCCCCAGAACGATCCAGAACACATTGAACCCCAATCTTACATTGCTGTTGAACATGGCTATTCCTCCTCAAATATAAAGACTTCTTCGATCGTCATACCGAAGTACTGTGCGATCTTGTACGCCAGCAGGATGGACGGATTGTAGCGGCCGTTTTCCAGGGAACTGATCGTCTGTCTGGAAACGCCCATCTGCTTTGCCAGCTCCTCCTGCCGGATGCCTCTTTCGCTGCGGATTTCTTCGATCCGGTTTTTCATCGTGTTTCCTCTCCTTGTATGTAAAGTTTGCTTTACATGTTTACCATATACCCTGCACGAAGGAATGTCAAGCACGCTTTACATTATCCGCACAAAAAGAGAGATGGCAGGAACGCTTCCTGCCGCCTCTTGCTTTCAATCTTGCCGATGGCCGTTACTTCACTTCCTGATCCCGGCGTTTGCGTACAGTCGGGTATGCCGCATTGATGCGCGCATAGCACGGACAGTCTTTGCCGTGATCGTTGATGATCCCGCAGGCCTGCAGATGGGAATAGATCGTGACCGGCCCCACGAATTTGAAGCCGCGCCGTTTGAGGTCCTTGCTGATTTTCGCTGACAGACCGTTGCTGACCGCCGTCAAGCCGGTGGCATGCCCTTGATAGAGAATCGTTTTGTGGTCTGTATAGGCCCAGATATAATCGCAGAAACTGCCGAACTCCTCCCGGATCTTCTGATACGCCTGCGCATTGCTGATGACC
The DNA here is from genome assembly GCA_040307715.1 of Clostridiales bacterium. Taxonomy (GTDB): domain Bacteria; phylum Bacillota; class Clostridia; order Peptostreptococcales; family Anaerovoracaceae; genus RUG13615. The sequence goes on from JAWRJC010000126.1 coordinate 11,870, forward strand.
GCCCGGATCTTCCGTTCAGAGCGGATCATATCGGGCGTTTCCATGATGCGTACGACATCCTCCTCCCCGAAGGCAGCGACTTTATCGTAGTCGAAGCCGGCAAAGCACTGCCGGAATACTTCTCGTTTTGTCAGCATCAGATCCCACGACAGACCGCACTGCAGGCACTCCAGGCAGAGGTGCTCGAACATCACCCGGTCGTCGTGGACCGGGACACCCCATTCCGTATCGTGATACAGACGCTCCTGTTCGTTCACATTCGCCCAGGCGCAGTTACTCATTTGAGCCATCACTTTCCTCCGTGTTCTCGCGGCTGTCTTTCGCAATGCGGTCGGTTTTAGCGGATAAAGTTTGTATAGACACCCGGCTCCCGCTCCGGCAAGCCGGCTTTCTCCTTACGGTCTGCAATGGCCTTCATGAGGAATGCCATGTTGCGTGCCAGTGTGCGCATCTGCTGCAGTCCCTCCGCATCCTGGGCGGCTTCGCCCGGTGCGGCGCCGTGGACACCGTTCCAGTACTGCCCGCCGGCAATCGGCATGCCGTTGATGCCAAAGTATTTGTTGAGTTCATCGTACGTCGCTGTCAGGCCGCCGCGCCGTGCGACCGCGACACTTGCACCGACTTTCATGGTGGTGTCAAAACTGCGGCTGTAGAAGAGCCGGTCGAGGAAGGAGATCAGCGTGCCGTTTGCGGACCCCCAGTAGACCGGCGAAGCGATCACAAGACCGTCTGCTTCTTTCAGCACAGCCGCCGCCTCGTTCACCATGTCATCGAAGACGCATTTTCCGAGTTCACTGCAGCGGTTGCAGGCGATACAGCCCCGGATATCTTTATTGCCGATCGTCATCGTCACAGTCTCGATGCCCTCTTCAGCGAACACCTTTTCCATTTCCGCCAGCGCGATACCGGTGTTGCTGCCCATGCGCGGGCTGCCGTTGATCATCAGTACTTTCATTTTTCTCTCCTTCTTATTCATTATTACTCATGTATGAGCAGTTCCAGCACATCCGGCCGCGCGTAATGCCCGACCGCGTCGTGCTCCATCCTGCAGGCTGCCGGAAGCTGCATATCCAGTTCCGCGTAAAGGATCGTCTCCTCGTCCCAGACCGTCTCTGTCACCTCATGTCCATATGGATCGATGATCGAACTGCCGCCGCGGCAGACCATCTCAGGAAGACGGTCAATCGTTTCCCGCTCATGCAGATCCTCCGGGTAGGAGGACCTGCGGACGATCATATCCGCATTGATGAAATAACATTTGCCTTCAATCGCGATGTGACGGATCGTGGATTGCCACTCCGGATTATCATTGGTATTCGGCGAGATATAGATCGTGATGCCTTTCTGATACAGGGCAACTCTGGCGAGCGGCATGTAGCTTTCCCAGCAGATCAGGCTGCCCATGGGACCCCAGGGCGTTTCTGTGACCGGGAAGTAATCTTTGTTCGCATCCCCCCAGACGACCCGCTCCGTGCCGGTGGGTTTGAGCTTTCTGTGCACCTTCCATGTGCCGTCCGGTTCGAAGATGGCGTTGCTGTTATACAGAGTGCCGTTAACGGTATCGCGCTCCGAGAACCCGATGCTGATATATGTTCCCGTCTCACCGGCTGCCTGCGCAAGTGCCAGGAACTCCTCTCCCCCTGCCACGAGCGACGCATCGTAGTATTTCTTCCAGTCTGCGCGGCCCTCTTCCGTCCGCTTGCCCATACTGAACCCGAAGTGCATGCCGATCGGGTAACCGGGGATGAACAGTTCGGGAAAGACGATCAAGTCCACATCCTGCCGGGCAGCTTCTCCGATCAGTGCCAGCGTTTTCTCGAGCCCCGCCTTCTTGTCAAACATGACCGGCTCAGCTTGTACCAGCGCCACTTTGCATGTATCCTTAACGTCCTTCATTGACATATCCTCCTGTCCTTTTTTCCTTTAGTCCGTATCGTCCTTTTTATGATATATCTCCCGTCCGAACACATCCACTGTGCGCATTGTCCCATCCGCCTGCTGTTCTTCAAAAAGCACGAGTGCCTGCGGATCACGCTCCAGGATCTCCCGGAACGCCGCTTGTTCCTTCCCCTTGAGTTTGCGAAGCATCGCTTCGCAGGGATCACCCGCGTCTCCGGCCGCACCATTTGCTGCTGCCGTCAGAGGAATGCGCTTGCTGTCGATGCCGGCATCCCGCAGCCGTCTTTCGGTGAGCGCCAGCGCCAGACTGCTCATATCGCAGCCGATCGTGCACCTGCCGGCGGCCGCTGCCGCTTCCAGAAATCCACCGCTGCCGCAGCAGAAATCCGCCACAAGATCGCCGGGTTCCGAAGAAGCCAGAACGATCCGTTCCATCAGCGCAAACGGTTTCTGAGTCGCATAGCCGTTGCGCTCCGCGCTCGTGCGGCCGACCATATCGATGGACCAGACATCTTTCGCATTGACCAGTGTGTACCAGCCTTTTTCGTCCTGATACTCCTCCACCCCTTTGAACCGGTATGGTTTCAGACCGCGGTTATAGGACTTTTCCTTCCCCACGCGCAGCGCGTAATCCGCTGTCTTCGCGTAGAGCAGGATGGTGTCGTGCTTTCTTGCATAGTGACGCCTGCTGCTGCCGCCGGACTTATACTGCCAGATGATCTCATTGAGGAATCGCTCTTCCCCGAAGATCTCATCCAGCATGATCCGCGCATAATGCGCACTGTGCCAGTCCAGATGCAGCCACAGAAGCCCCGTATCTGCCAGCAGCTGCCTTGCCAGGGCCATTGCTTCCGCCAGTTTGCGGAAGTATGCGGCGGGACCACTTTCTTTCTCCCGGCTGTCCTCCGCCTCCTTTGCGCCGCGTTTCACACGCCAGGTATCTGCATAGGCAGGCACCTTGACCGACAGTTCTTTGTCCAGTTTTTCCGAGCGGATCCGGACCGTCGCCTGATAATCCGCACCGGACAGAAACGGCGGGTCCAGGTAGATGCACTGGATCCTGTCCGCAAAACCGCCTTCCAGCAACAGGCGCATGGCATCACAACTATCTCCCTGCAGAAGAAGATGGTCCTCCTTTTCCAATGGAAACTCCGCCTGCGCAGCCAAAGAAGCCTGCCCGCCGTCAGCAGGCAGGATGGCATCTTCCGGGTATGCACGCTTTATCTCCTGTATGATGCTGTCGAGCACTGTCAATGAAATCAAAACGACTACCTTTTCCGCCGGTTTTTATGCGGTCTTCCCGCCTTGCCGGCCGCCCTCGGTGACCTGGACTGCTGCGGCTTTCCGCGGCGCTCACCGCGGCCGAGCAGCACAGGAATCAGATCTTCCCGGTGCGCCTCATGGAGCGCTTCCAGAACGGTCTCTCTATTCTCTTTTTTATTAAAATGCAGCAGCGCCCGCTGCATCTTCTTCTCCCGCATGTCCTTCGCGACATAGACCGGTTCCCCGGTCAGCGGATCTTTCTCACACCAGTACATCGTTGTGGCAAGTGTTCCGGGTGTCGGATAAAAGTCCTGCACCTGGTCCGGCACGAATCCTGTCTCGTGAAGATACTCCGCCAAAAGCACCGCGTCCTCCAGCGTCGCACCGGGATGGGAAGAGATGAAATACGGAATCAGATACTGATCCTTGCCCAGTTCTTTGTTGAGTGCGAAATACTTCTTCGTAAAGTCGCGGAACACATGCCCGCCGGGCTTGCGCATCCTCGCGAGCACCCTGTCGCTGGCGTGTTCCGGCGCCACCTTCAGTGTCCCGCTGATATGATACTTGATGACTTCCCGCAGGAACGTGTCATCCGGATCAGCCATGATGTAGTCGTAGCGCAGTCCTGAACGGATGAAGACCTTCTTCACACCCGGAATCGCTCTGACTGCACGCAGAACGTCAATATATTCATTATGGTCAACAATCAGGTTCCTGCACGGATGTGGCGTCATGCAGTCCTTGTGTTTGCAGACGCCCCGTTCCAGCTGCTGCTTGCAGGCCGGCTGGCGGAAATCCGCCGTCGGACCGCCGACATCGTGGATATACCCCTTGAAATCCGGCATTTCCGTGATGAGCTGCGCTTCCGCGAGGATACTCTCCTTGCTGCGGCTCCGCACCTGTCTGCCCTGGTGGTACGTCAGCGCGCAGAACGCGCAGCCGCCAAAGCAGCCCCTCGTCCCGGTGATGCTGAACCTGACCTCCCGGATCGCCGGCACACCGCCCGCAGCCTCATACATCGGATGGTACGTGCGCATAAACGGCAGCGCATACAAGTCATCGAGTTCATTCCGCTCCAGCGGCAGTGCCGGGATGTTCTGCAATACGTAGAACGCAGGTGTCCCGTCCGCGTCTTTCTTTCCGTACGGCTCCAGCAGCCGCACGGCGGAAAGGCCGTCGTGGTTGGCGTACTGGACCGCAAAACTCTTCGCGTAAGCGTCTTTATCCCGCGCGATGGTCTCGTAGGCCGGCAGGATCTCAATGTCGTCTCCCGCGGGGATCTCGTCCACTCTGACGCAGGTGCCGGGGATCCAGGTGATGTCCTTTGCCGCAATACCGGCCGCGAGCGATTCCGCGATATCGAGGACCGCGCGTTCGCCCATGCCGTACATCAGGATGTCCGCCTTCGCATCCAGCAGGATGGAACGGCGCACTTTATCTTCCCAGTAATCGTAATGCCCCAGCCGCCTGAGACTCGCCTCCAGGCCGCCGATCATAATGGGCACATCTTTATAGGCTTCCCGTGCGCGGTTGCAGTACACGATGACCGCCCGGTCCGGCCGGTTGCCGTTCCGCCCGCCCGCGCTGTAGATATCCTTGGCGCGGCGGTGCTTGAAGACCGAGTAGTTGTTGACCATGCTGTCCACATTCCCGCCGTTGATCAGGAAGCCGAGCCTCGGTCTGCCGAAGCGTTGGAAGTCCTTGGCGCTGCGCCAGTCCGGCTGCGGCAGGACCGCCACTTTATACCCATAACGTTCCAGCAGGCGACCGATGATGGCAGTACCAAAAGACGGGTGATCCACATAGGCATCCCCCGTCACCAGGACGAAATCGACCTCGTCCCAGCCGCGCTGCTCCATATCCGCTCTCGTTACCGGCAGAAAGTCATTCATGCCAGTATTTTACCATACCCTCTTCCGAAACAAAAGAAACAGCCCGGATATGCGCCGGGCTGCTTTGATTGTATACGTCATTTTTTGGGATCGCCATATTCACGTTGCATGGCATCTCTTGAAATCACCCACTGCTTTCCAAACTTGCAAACATCAATTCCATTTTTAAGCTTTCCGTAGCCTATCGCTTTACGCAGGGTGCTTTCATTTAGTTCCCACAGTTCTGTAGCATCGGAGAATGCCAGCAATCCATCAAAAGGCGTTTTGATTTCCGTCCCATTCTCGTACAATTCATCGCACGACAGGTCAAGATCATCGTTCCATATGATTCCGTATCCGCCCGGACTCACTTCAACATCAGAAAAGCATTCAGGGTGTTTTTTCAACCATTGAAAGACTGTCCATTTAACAAACAATGGTTTCACGTCGTACACCTTTGTGACACCCTCTGCAAACTGTACGCTGAGGGCAAAATCGGGTAAAGCATTAACGGCCTTTACCTTATGAAACATTTCTATCCCCTTTATTCAAGCGGCGGCAATCTGACAAAATCCTGTGTTTCCCAAATATGCAGCAATGCTTCTTCATGCAAATCAATCCACTCTTTTACCAGATTGTAAGCTTTGAAAGGGATTTCGCCATCAAGGAGTTCCTTGCTGCGTATTCCAATTGCTGCCTCATGATCTCCATATACTGCATGAACATGAGGAGGGTTATGCTCGGCTTGCTGGAAATACATTCGAATAGTGATCCCGTAAAAATATGATATCACTGGCATAATTGCCTCCTGTATTTATTATATCACGATACCGTGATATCGCAACATGTTAATAGAAATTCACGGGATACTTATTTAACCACTCATCATATTCTTTAGATAATTCATCATTGATCTGTGTATCCCAAAAGTCTTCGTCGCACTCTCCGATGATTTCCGGATCACCTTCCAGTTTGTACCCCCTCGGATCAAAGAACCACTTGGTAAGGTGGTCTAACCATATTGAGGGCTCGGCGAATTTGCCCGGAAGACATGTCAGTCGCTTTTCATCATCAAAAAACCAAGTGTTTGCAAATGGCTCGTCAGGTCGATAGCTATCTGGAATACTGTAATGGCTGAAAACCCTGTACTCTTTTATCATTTGCTCGGTTGGTTCTGGAACAACCTTTAGTCTCCCCCTTGCTCTCATCCATACTCCCATGTTCGCTCCTTTCTTATTTACAGTTCTATCGTTCTTGAAGCATAACCCGGATCAATAGAATTGTCAATTATTTACAGTCATTTATTTCCATTTATTCTGCTTCAAATAAAAAAGAGAACACATGTCGTGTTCTCAGTCAAAGCACTGTCCAATCAATCAAAGTAATGTCTCTGCAAAACGCTCTACGATCTTGGCGGTCATGCCCCATAAATACCGGCCGGGCCAGTCGTAGATTTTCACGCTGTACCGGTACCGCCCCCAGGGATAGTCAGCGGTTTGTCCGATCCTGTCGTACGGGAAGTCCGCCGGCACATGCGGTTCCATGTTGACATAGTAAGTGTCAGGCTTGTTTTCAAAGAAAAATGAAAGCGGGATGGTAAAGACGTCCTCCACTTCATCGCTGCTTGGGGAAAGTCCTGAAAATCGCTGCGTCTGCCCTTCCGTCTGCCGGTCCTCTCCCTGCACGGACACGTTCTTCAGCAATCCGACGAATACTTCAATCGACAGATTGGCGTTGTTGAGCGTGTCCATCTGCCCGAGGATTTCAATGTCCTCCTGCCTGACACCGATTTCTTCGCATGTCTCGCGCAGGGCGGTCTGAAGGGGCGATTCCCCCTCCTCCATCGCGCCGCCGGGGAAACAGATCTCACCGGGCTGCGCGTCGAGATCCGCCGCCCGTGTTTCAAACAGAATATCCACGCTGCCGTCCTGCCGCTCGATCAGCGGGATAAGCACAGCAAAACGATGGACCGCATTGATCGGCCCCGCCTCGCGGTTCTCATAGGTTTGACGGATCAGATCCAGCTGTTTCATGGCATCGATGCTCCTTTACACGTTCAGGAAGCCAGCCGCTGCTGGGCGCGGTTTTCCATGAGATTGATCAGCGACGCCGCCAGGATCAGAACAAGCCCGACATAACTGTTCCAGAGCAGACTCTCCCCCAGCATGATCATCGCGATGAACGGCGCGATCGCCGGCTTGATCAGGAACGTGATGGAACCGGTCGTGGCATCCGAGTACTCGATGGCCTTGAAGTATGCCAGATACCCGATGCCTGTCACGAAGATGCTGATATAAGCGATCAGGATCCAGTTCTCCGCAAGACCCGCAAGAATCGGGCGGTGCAGGAACAGCATCACGATCATCAGCACCGCCGAACCGTACAGGAAAGAGAGGCTCGTCTGCAGCGTGTTGCCGATGCGTGCCAGCGTCCGCTTGCCCATGATCGTGTAGATGCTGAACGTCAGCGCTGCCAGCAGCATCAGTGTCAGGCCGTAGACCGTATTCCCCTCCTGAATATCCCAGGGGCGCATCATCATGAAGATGCCGCCGAGGCTGATCACAAAAGCAATACCCTTCTTCTTCGTCATGCGCTCGTTCGCGAAGAAATGCGCCAGCACCATGGTAAAGAGCGGGTTGATGCAGAACAGCACCGATGCGGTCGAGGCGTTGCTGTGTACAACGCCTACCTGGAACAGCATCATGCTGACCGAGATACAGACCACCCCGAGCAGCAGAAGCCAGAGATGATCCCTGACCGAAAGCGTGACATGGTCGCGTTCTTTTGCGGTCAGACCAAACGGCAGAAGAATCAGCCCGCCGATGAAAAACCGCACCGCTGTCAGCTGCATGCTGTCAAGCCCCGCTGCTGCCAGCTTCAGTACGGCTTCCATCGTCGCAAAGGCGAATGCCGATATCAAAATACCGGCGATCACTTTGCCGCTTCCGGCTGTTCTCTGTCCCATCTGCCTGCTGCCGTTCTTTTCCATCCGGACAAACTGTCTTTCCGGGTCAAATGCCCTTTTCATAAAAGCAGGCACAGTCCGTGCTGCGCCTGCCCGTTCACGCTATCTTGCTGCATTGCAAAAGAAGCAGCGCGGTCGGCACTGCCTCTTCCGTTCCTTTTAGTCGATGACCTCGCAACCGGAGAAATCAACGCCAATCATCTCTTCCTTCGCGGCAGACAGACTGACAACGAAGTTCGGACCGTAATTCTCGGAGATCTTCTTGATGCGTGTGATGAACTCAGGCAGGTTGCCGAGGGATACATCCGCATGCTTGAGAAGACCGTCCACATAGATCGTATCGATGTCGTGGTCGCTGCTGATGATGCCGTAGATAAACCCGATATACTCATCGCTGTTGGTGATATGCGGAAAGTCGTCCATAAAGATCACGCGGATGTCATGATTCAGATCATACGACGAACGATATTCCTTATTGATAAAAATGATGTGGCCGTCGCTTGCAGCCATCGCATCATTGGCCATATCGATCATCTGCTTTGTCTTTCCGCTGCCTTTGTGGCCGACGAGTAATTTCACCATGGCGATTTCCTCCTATTGATTCGTCAAAACGTTTTATGTGGTACTTCGATTATACATGAATCTGATGGCGATTCACATACCCAATTTGTCTTTTTCCGATTTTTTCAGAGCTGTCTTTTCTGTCAGTACAGGGAAATCCTTGCGTTCAGGAACTGCCATCCGTACCGCCCCCGCGACAGTCTGCTGCGGAGCATCACACCGCCGTTCCTGCGGTTTTCCCCGCAGACGGCAAACGTGACCCGGCTGCGGCCGACAAAGTCCACGCTGTCATCCCCGGACAGGTCTGCCGGAACCATGGACATGCTTTCCGTCATATACGAAAAGACGCGGAGCTGCCCCCCGCTGACCGCTTCTTTAAGAGCCTCCCTGTCAGCCGGCAGGTCCGGTGCCCCCGCCGGCCAGCCGATCACCAGCTCCTCCGACAGCACCATCTCAAGCCCGGTCAGGTTCCCGCTGATGAGCGCCTGCCAGAGCCGTTCGTAAGCCTGTTCGATCCCCGTGCGGTCTACCATTCTGTTTTCTCCGCTTTCGAGCGCAGCTGTCCGCACGCTGCATCGATGTCCCTGCCAAGACTCCTGCGCACCGTCGCCGGCACGCCGTGCGCGGTGAGATACGCCGCGATGTCTTCCGCTTCCTGCCGCGTGATGCCATGGAATTCACTCTCCTCCACTTCATTGAGAGGAATGAGATTGACATGGCACAGGGTGCCCCGCAGCAGATCCGCCAGCTCCTTGACAGCTTCTTCCGTGGCATTCACATCGTTGATGAGCGCGTACTCGTAGGTGACACGGCGGCCGGTCTTTTCCGCGTGGTCTTTGCATGCCGCAACGATCTCCTCGACCGTATATCTGTTGGCAACAGGCATCGTCTTCCGCCGCAGCGCATCATTCGGCGCGTGCAGCGAGATCGCCAGATTGACCGTCGGATGATCTTCTCCAAAGGCGCGGATCTTTTCGACCAGCCCGCATGTGGAGACTGTCATGTTGCGGTAGCTCATGTTCTTGCCGTTCGCTTCATGCAGAACATCGAGGAACCGCCCCACGTTCTCATAGTTATCGAACGGCTCGCCGATCCCCATGATGACGATATGCCCCACGTTCTCTTTGCGGTCGCGCTCCGCTGCCAGCACCTGACCGACCATTTCCGCCGCTGTCAGGTTCCGCACGAGTCCGCGGCGCGTCGATGCGCAAAAGCGGCAGCCCATCCGGCAGCCGACCTGGCTCGACACGCACAGCGAATTGCCGTATTCATACTTCATGAACACCGCTTCGATCGCTTCGCCGTCCGCCAGACCGAACAGGTATTTGCAGGTCCCGTCTTTGGCAACCTGCCGCTCCAGGACTTCCGGCAGCCGCACGTCGATGCGTTCGTCCGCCATCAAGTCTTCGCGCATTTTCTTCGGCAGATCCGTCATGTCCATGAACACAGAGCCCTTCTGCAGTCCCTGCGATTCCTCGTAAAGGTGCCTAAACACCTGACTGCCGCGGAAAGCCGGGTATCCTAAAGCGGAGAATGCTTGCCGCATCTCCGCTTCAGTCATGCCATATAATTCGATTTTGCCGGATGTGTTTTCCTGCATGGTCTTTCTGTGTCTTACATCTTCTCGACGTCGATGCCGGTGACGTGACCGTTGATCTTGAAGGACGGTGCATCCTCCTTGTCTTCGATCGCCACGGCAAGCGTTTCTTTCATGATGTACTCTTTATGCAGTTCGACCGCCTTGGCGACTTCTTCATCCGCGTGCAGATAGATCGTGATGTTGTCCATCATATCGAAGTCCTTCTGCTTTCTGAGCTGCTGGACCTTGCTGACCACCTCACGCGCCAGACCTTCGTTGACGAGGTCTTCGGTGAGCGTCGTGTCAAGGATGATGAAGACGTTGTTCTCCATCGCGACGGAGAAGCCTTCCTTGGCGTCGATGCGGACATCGAGCATATCGTTGGTGATCTCGACCTTTTCGCCGGACAGTTCGACTTCGTAGCTCTCTTTGCCCATGAAGTCCGCCGGATCCGCCTTGGCAAGAACGCCTGCGAATTCCTTGATCCTGCCGCCCAGTACAGGTCCTGCGACCTTGAAGTTCGGCTTGAGGCTGAAGTTCATATAGGCGCCAAGATCATCCGCGAACTCGACCTTCTTGATGTTGAGTTCTTCCATGATCAGCGGAGACAGGTCTTCGATCAGGTCTTTGTACTTGCCGTCGACCAGTGCTTCGGACAGCGGCTGACGGACTTTGATCTTTTCCTTTTCGCGGACGCCGCGGCCCAGGCCGGTCAGCGTACGGACGAGGTCCATTCTCTCCTCGACCTTCTTGTCGATCATCGCTTCATCCGCCTTCGGATAGTATGCGATGTGGACTTCTTCACCGGTCAGGTTCTCGTAGATCTCAGCGGAGAGGAACGGTGCGAACGGTGCCATCAGTCTGGCGACGCCGGTCAGCACTTCGTAGGTCGTCTTGTAGACGGACTTCTTGTCGTCGTCCATCTCCTCGCCCCAGAACCTTCTTCTCGCGCGGCGGATGTACCAGTTGGACAGATCCTCGACGACGAAGTTCTGAATCTTTCTGACGGCCTTCATGTGGTCGTAGTCGTCCATCTCAGCGGTGACTTCCTGGATGAGGCTGTTGTACTTGCTGAGGATCCAGCGGTCGAGTTCGGGCAGTTCGCCGTCGACGGTCAGATTGGCTGCGTCGACGCCGTCCTGGTTGGCGTACAGTACGAAGAAGTTATAGACATTCTTCAGGGTGCCGAAGAACTTGCCGACGATCTCCACAAGGCCGTCTTCGTCGAACTTGGTCGGCGACCATGCCGGCGAGGTGTACAGCAGGTACCATCTCGTGGCGTCCGCACCGTACTTGTCGAACATCTCGAACGGGTTGACCGTATTGCCGACATGCTTGGACATCTTCTTGCCCTCTCTGTCGAGAATCAGGTCGTTGACCAGAACGTTCTTGTACGGCGACTTGCCCATGATGAAGGTGGAGATAGCCATCAGCGAGTAGAACCAGCCGCGTGTCTGATCGATGCCCTCGCAGATGAAGTCCGCCGGGAACAGTTCTTCGAAATCGTCTTTGTGTTCGAATGGATAGTGCCACTGCGCATACGGCATGGAGCCGCTGTCGAACCAGCAGTCGATGACTTCCGGGATGCGGGTCATCGTGCCGCCGCACTTGCTGCAGGTCAGATGGACATCATCCACATACGGACGATGGAGTTCGATATCGCTGGTGATGTCTTCCTGCGCACGGTCCGCCAGTTCCTGACGGGAACCGACGCACTCGACATTGCCGCATTCGCAGCGCCAGATCGGGATCGGGGTGCCCCAGTAACGGTTACGGGAGATCGCCCAGTCCTTGACGTCCGCGATCCAGTTGCCGAAGCGCTTCTCACCGACGAAGTCCGGATGCCATTTGACAGTGTTATTGTTGGCAACAAGCTGATCCTTCAGCTTGGTCATCTCGATGTACCAGCTGGGCTTCGCGTAGTAGACCAGCGGGGTGCCGCAGCGCCAGCAGTGCGGATAGTTGTGCGCGATCTTCTGGCGGGCGAACAGCTTGTTCTCAGCTGCGAGCGTCTTGATGATCTCGATGTCAAGACCATCCTCCATGATGAAGCGGCCGTCCCAGGGGGTCCCGATGAACTTGCCCTGCTCGTCGACCGGGTTGACCACGGGCAGACCGTACTGCTTGCCGCAGTTGTAGTCGTCTTCACCGAAGGCCGGCGCGGTATGAACGATACCGGTACCGTCTTCCATGCTGACGTAGTCCATGCACGTCACATAGAACGCCTTGCCGTCGACCTTGACGTAGTCCATGTACTGTTCGTATTCCATGTACTCGAGGTCTTTGCCCTTCATTTCCTCGACGACTTCGTACTTGCCTTCACCCAGGACCTTGTCGGCCAGTGCTTTCGCGACATAGAAGTAGTTGCCTTCCTCATCGCCCTCCAGCATCTTCGCCTTGATGTAGTCGAAGTCGGGGCCGACAGTCAGCGCGACGTTGGACGCAAGGGTCCATGCGGTGGTCGTCCAGGCGAGGAAGTATTCGTTGTCCGTGCCCTTCTTCTTGAATTTGCAGGTCAGGGTCTGGACATTGACTTCTTTGTAGCCCTGCGCGACTTCGTGGGAAGCCAGGCCCGTGCCGCAGCGCGGGCAGTACGGCAGGATCTTGTGCCCTTCATAGATCAGACCGGCTTTGAAGAACTGGTCGATGACCCACCAGACGGACTCGATGTAGTCGTTGTTGAGCGTGATGTACGGATCGTCCATGTCGACAAGGAATCCCATGCGCTCAGACATATCGCGCCACATACCCTCGTAGGTGAAGACGGACTCCTTGCACTTTTTGTTGAATGCTTCGATGCCGTACTTCTCGATATCCTGCTTGCCGCTCATGCCGAGCTGCTTTTCGACTTCGATCTCGACCGGCAGACCGTGGGTGTCCCAGCCGGCCTTACGGTTGACCTTGTAGCCCTGCATGGTCTTGTAACGGCAGACGCTGTCCTTGAGGGTACGCGCGATGACATGGTGGATGCCCGGCTTACCGTTCGCCGTAGGCGGCCCTTCATAGAAAATGAACGTCGGCTGGCCTTCTCTGGCATTGACGCACTGGGCAAGAAGATCCTCTTCTTTCCATTTCTTTACCTGTTCGTTCTGTACTTCTGCAACAGGCAGATCCGATAGGTTTTTGTACATAAGTTCTGTCTTTCCTTTCTGCGGCAAAGCACCGCCGGCTGTGTCCGGGTCCTTTTTCAGAAACCGCTGCGCGGCCTCTGCATCACTCACAAAAAAACCCCGACCCGAAAATAACTTCAGATCAGGGACGATCGTGCTGACCGCGGTACCACCCTGCTTGCAAGCGATCGTTCTCTGTAATCGCTGCCGCTCATTTGATGCAGGCTCGGGGTTGATTAAGTCCGTCATCGCCCGCTGCGTTATGCTGTTGTCCGTACGCAAACGCGCACGTTGAAATTATACGGATGAACCGTTGCAATGTCAAGCATTTCCTTGACTTTGCAGCGGAGTCTGCCTATGATGAAATTGAAAAGTGTACAGGAGGTACAAGTTTTGACTTATCCAAGAGATATCGACCCGAATACCGATCCGGCCATCCTCTCCCGCAGGGAGCGCAAAAAACTCAACCAGCAGTACGCGATCATCCGCGCGGCGCTGGATCTGTTCCGGGAAAAAGGCTACGACGAGACCGCCGTCAGCGAGATCGCTGAGAAGGCGGACATTTCCTATACGACTTTTTTCAATTACTTCCCCACCAAAGAGAGTCTGCTGAGCGCCATCCAGGAGATGGAGATCAAGGACCTCGCCGAGGTCGCGGACCTTCGTTTTGAAGGCGAGTCCTCCATCGAGGTGGTTCTGGAAGGTGTATTCAAAGAGTGGGTCTTCGACTCGCTGAACAACCGCAACACCATTGTCCGTGTCCAGGAATCGCTGATGCACCAGAACGGCGCCCCCTTCCTGACACCGATCGAGCAGCTCCTGCGCAGCATCGTGATCCACGGGATCGAAAACGGCGACTTTAAAAAAGACACCGATCCGCAGCTGATCAGTGTCCTTCTGTCCGGACTGCACGACGCTCTGGTCATCAACCGCAGAGAGGACCTGCTCGACAGCGGGTTCGAGGCCATCATCGCCCCGGTCCGCGCCTGAGTCCGGCCGTCCGGCGGGACGGCGTCCGTGTTTCTTTCCGAAGACAGAAAAAGATGCTCACTGGATGAGCATCTTTTTGATATACTTGTCGATCTCTTCCCGCGGCGTTTCATGCCCGCGGATATAGACCCATTCGTAGACATCGAGGATCACGTCCGAAGTGACCTGCGCCATAAGTTCCTGCGGGATGTCGTACCCGTCGTAAACGCCGGACTCATAGATATACCTGCAGACCTCGGCACGGAAGTACTCCTCATACAGACGGACGAATGTACTGCCGGGCGGATTCCTGCGCAGGATCCTGGCAAGGTGTGCCTGCTGTTCCTCCGCGTTGTCGAAAAAGCGGTCGATGATCCGCATATAGTCCTGCGGCACTGCCTCGCCGTCGAAGAACGCCGGGCGCAGGTCCGTGACCGTGAACACGTACTGCAGCAGATCGTATTTATCCTCAAAGTAGTTGTAGAACGTCGCCCGCGGGATCATGCTCTTTTCGCAGAGTTCCTTGGTCTGGATCTGGTCGAAACTCTTCTTTTCCAGCAGTTCCTCCATCACGGTCTGCAGGGCTTTGAGCGTGCGTTTCGCGCCGATCGTGAGCGGTTTGTCCATATTGAGTTTCATGGGTGTTCTCCTTTTCCGCAGCCTGCAGGGTCTCTTCCGGCTGCCTTGCCGAGACACAGATCCGTTTCTGTCCAAATTCGGACACAGCGCTGCCCTTGATGCTGGCATCGCTGCGTTTCTTATACTATATTTACCACAGAAAGAAGAACACATGCAAGTATTTAGACACATGTCTTAACCAGAAAACGAAGATCAATCAACTGACCGGATAAGAAAGGAGTTCCATCATGAAAAAGAATACCGGAAAGAAAACCACACCCATCATCGTCGAGATGACCCATCCGTACTTCCGGACTGCCGCCGACCGACGCGCATTTTGCAAAGCGATGACATATGCAGCCGTCGCTCCCGTCGTGCTCCGCAAGTAGCAGTCCCCTTCCTAAGACAGGCATCAAAAGAAGCACCGGTATCCTGCCGGTGCTTTTTCAATCCTCTAAAAACCTCTCCTGCAGTTGTGTTTTCAGGACAGCATCTATCCCGAGCGCTTTTTCTATATAGCCGTCCATCCCGCCGTAATGCTCTCCGGCGGCTTTGTACGACTCCAGCAGATACTCTTTGTGCGCCAGAAACATGTAGTCCAGCGACGCGCGCATCACTTTCGTCATGCCGCCCGCCTGCTTGCCGATCATCGGATAGATCCACTCGATCTCCCGCGCCAGTCCCCGGTTGGTCTTCATATAGTCCTCCAGGATCGTTTCCAGGTCCGCTCCGAGGATCTCGAGGACGATGGCGGTTGCAAAGCCTGCCCGGTCTTTTCCGGCTGTACAGTGCCAGAGCAGCGCTTTCTCACGCGGTGCGAAGAGCAGCTTCACAAAGCTGCTGTAGCACTGCCTCGCGTGTTCCGACGTGACGAACAACTTATAGTTTTCCATCATATGGCGCCGGGCCCCTTCGGGATCGAGCAGATACGTCTCGATCTCGCTGCGGTCCGCCTCTTCTTCCCTTGTGATCCCGGCTGTCATGCTCTCCAGCACCGGCATCGGATGATGCGGCACTCCTTCGAAAACCGGGTCCGGATGGACCTGCTGCTCCTTCAATGTGCGGAAGTCCACGATCTCACCCACCACATCTCTGAGCACGGCAAGGTCCCGCGCAGGTGCGATCGACAGATGACTGCTGCGGATCAGCATTCCCGGACGGATCGTCCGTCCGTCTTTCATTTTTAAACCGCCCAGATCGCGGGTGTTTTTGAGCCGCTCAAATTCCATGTTTTACTCTCTCCTCTGCCCGTTTCTTTGTCTATCATAGCATAAACGCCTGTCGTTTCTCACGGAATTGCATTATACTGAAAGCAGTTTTTCAAGGATCGATACACGCATGCAATATATTATCGGAGCTCTGATCATCGGCTATATCATCTTCATTGTACTTGGCGTCAGAATGGGACACCGTCCTTTGGCTGTCATGCGCATGAGCCTCAACGGAGTCAGAACGACCATCGCACTGCTCCTCGTCCTCCTTCTCATCGGCATTCTGACGGGCACCTGGCGAAGCGCGGGTACGATCGTGACCATTGTCTGGTACGGCGTACAGCTGATCCGGCCTCCTCTTTTCCTGCTCATCACGTTCCTGCTGACCTGCCTGCTCAGCTACGCGCTGGGAACCTCTTTCGGTGTTGCGGGAACAGCCGGTGTGATTTTCATGACCATCGCACGCAGCGGCGGCGTCGATCCCATCCTGACCGCCGGCGTCGTCCTGTCCGGCATCTATTTCGGAGACCGGACTTCCCCGGCCTCTTCAACAGCTTTCACAGTTGCCGCCCTCACCGGTACGGACCTTTATACAAATGTGAAAAACATGCTCCGGACGGGGTTCATCCCATGGCTGCTCTGTCTGGTTTTCTACACGTATCTGTCCGTCACGCATCCCGTTTCCTCGATCGATCCAAACGTCCTGCGCGCCTTTGAAGACACCTTCTCCCTCTCTCCCTGGACGCTTCTTCCGGCTGCGGTCATCCTGATCTTCCCGCTCCTGAAGATCCACATTGCCGTAACACTCTCCGCAAGTATCGCGGCTGCCGGCGCTGCCGCGCTCACTGTACAGCACGTGCCTGTCACCGAGCTTCTCCGTGCGGCGATCCTCGGTTATGCATCTCCGGATCCGGCTGTGGCCGGGATCCTGAACGGCGGCGGACTGCTCTCCATGCTCAGTACGGTCGTCATCATCACCATCGCCTGCAGCTACACCGGTATTCTGGACGGTACCGGTATGATCCGGACGGTCCAGGCACGTATCGAACGGCTGGCGGCGCGGATCGGACTGTTCCCTGCGATGATCCTACTCTGCCTTGCTTCCGCTTCGGTCTTCTGCAACCAGATCATGGGCATCCTGCTGAGCAGGGATCTGCTGCGGTCGAGCTACGAAAAACAGGGGATCCCGAAGGAATCCTTCGCGCTCGACATTGAGAACACCGCGATCACACTGCCGGCGCTGATCCCCTGGTGCATCCTGTGCAGCGTCCCGCTGGCGCTCCTGGGCGTTTCGTATGCGGCGGTCCCGTTCGCGGTCTACGTCTACGCCGTTCCGCTGGTCAACCTTGCTGCAAAGCGGCTGCAGAAGAATCGCTGAAAAACGGTGCCACGAAAAAAGCGAGCCCCCGTCCGGGCGGCTCGCCTTTTTTATTTCGTAATCGCCCTGCAGACCCGACTAGTCGTCTGCTCTGAGCAGATTGATGCGGCCCTGGTTGTCGATCTCATAGACCTTGACGCGGACGTGATCACCGATGTTCATGACATCTTCGACCTTCTCGACTCTGCCTTTCGCCATCTTGGAGATGTGCAGCAGGCCTTCTTTGCCCGGCAGGACTTCGATGAACGCGCCGAAGTTCATGATGCGCTTGACTTCACCGTCGTAGGTCTCGCCGACTTCGACTTCCTTGACCAGCAGTTCGATCTCGCGGATCGCGGCATTCGCGGCATCCATGTCAGGCGACGCGACGAAGACGGTGCCGTCGTCGTTGATATCGATCTTGACGCCGGTCTTGTCGATGATGCCGTTGATGGTCTTGCCGCCCGGGCCGATGATGATGCGGACTTTGTCCGGATCCACCTGCAGGGTCAGGATACGCGGTGCCCACTTGGACAGTTCCGCTCTCGGAGCCGGGATCTCAGCCAGCATCTCGTTCATGATGAACATGCGGCCTTCTCTTGCCTGGCTCAGCGCCGCGGACAGGATCTCGCGGTCGATGCCGTGGATCTTGATGTCCATCTGGACAGCGGTGACACCCTTCGCAGTACCGGTGACCTTGAAGTCCATGTCGCCGAGGAAGTCTTCCATGCCCTGAATGTCGGACAGGATAACGGTCTTTCTGGAGCCGTCTTCC
>JAWRJC010000127.1:0-6110 GCA_040307715.1 Clostridiales bacterium
GCCTGTGCTTCACTGTTCACGACCGAGGTCGGAACGAATACATAATAGGCACTTCCCTGCTCTTTGCCGGTGCTGAATTCAAAAGCGCCGTCCTTGAGTTTGAGATTGGGGACGCCGTTCTCGAACGTCGTGTCGGTCACAAACCCCGGTCCGCTAAAGGGTGTGCCGGAAATGCCCATCGTTCCGCCGGTGCGCAGTTCCGCTTTCTGGCTGGTCGTCAGGACATTGTAACCGTCACCACCGCTCTTGACAGAAGCATCGATCAGGCCGTCCGCACAGAGGGCGTACGTTTTCCCGCCGCTTTCCGTCGCAAGCACGAAGGAGGTGAGTTTGTTCTCGCCGGCCTGTAAAGTCGTGATCATGTCCGCGAACGACTTGATCAGCGTGTAGTCTTTATCCAGCGTGTAGTCTTCATCGACTTCCTGATCGGTAAGAAGATAGAACTTGTCGACGGTCAGATCGCCGCGTCCTGTGAGTTCCTCCAGATACGCCTGTCCGCCGTTCTCCCAGTAGGCGTCATTCTCTTCCCTTGAGCCGACGCCGTACACTTCATTCAAACCATTCAGATCTGCATTGTTCGTGTTGGGGTAGCGGTAACTGTAGGGACTGTAGGAGCCGGACGGCTTTTTGATCGCATAGGCGATCGTCGTGCCATCATAATCGCTGCCGCTGGTCGTGAACTGATAATAGCCGTCGATTTCGTTATAACTGCCGTAACTGTTGTAACGCCAGACCGCAGGACGGACGAAGAGCGGAGTCCGGCTGTTGAAGAAGTAGCTCGACCCGAACAGTTCCGGCACATAGCGCAGCTGTGCGTAGTTGCTCTTTGTGATGGTGTATTGATTGCCTTCCGCCGCGGTCAGCACCAGCGTGCCGCCGCTTGTGGAGAAGACCGTATCCATCCCCATATCCGTCTTGCTGTTGCCAAGGCGCAGTTTGGTGCTGTTGCCGTCCGCATCCTTGGTCGAAAGACCCAGCGAAGTACTTCCGTCACCGTTCACGACCTTGCTGGCCTTGAAGATGTACGGACTGTTCTTCATGGTGCTCTTCTTGACTTTCCAGACATCTTCAACGCCCGTGAAATCCGTCAGTTCCACAGCAAATCCCTGATCGTTGGCGGACAGCGCATACCATTTGCCGTCCTTCTCATTGTGGACGACGATCATGTAGTAGCCATCCGTCTGGAACTGGGAAACGTCCGTTACAAGCTGCATCTTCTGATCGCTGTCGCCGCCGTCCTGACTGACAGCGGGCGCTGCAAAGTCATACTTCCGGTTGAACAGACAGGAACGGTTCTCCACGCCGTCACCCAGCACGATCTTCCCGTCCTCATCGATCGTAACAGGCACTTCTCTGTAAGACCAGTAGGTATCCTCGGTGCCGTTCTCTCTGTCCCGCGTGAAATACCGCAGGCGGTATTGCGTGCCGTCTCCCTTGGTGATCGCGCCGCCGCCTGACGGCATCATCAGGAGACTGGTCATCCCTTCTCCGCTGACTTCCGCGGTGCCTCCGGCCAAGTGGCTTCCCTGCTCGCTCAGCAGTTCGGCATAGAGGAGCTCATTCCCTGTAAACGCATCCGCCTTCTTATCCGCGAGGACCGTATTGATGTCCAGTGTGACGGTTCCTCCTTTATAAACATACGGGAAAGCGATTCCGGGATAGTCGTATCCGGTCGGCGACCATTCGCCCCTGTTGTCTGAAGAAGCGTTAAGCGTCATAGGCCATTCTTCCGGCCCGCCCTGCGCTTCTCCGATAAAGATCCATTCTTCCCCGTCGAGTCCCTCTCCGACAGTGATCGTCATCATATAATCCCCTGTCGGGATCGCCTGCGTGCCAAGGAACTCCTCGTAGGTCTTGGTGATAGTCCTTTCAAAAGTGTACGTTGTGCCTCCTCCAACGGGGACGATCTCGATATGCGCCTTGAACGTCTTTCCTTCCGGCAAAGGCTCCCCTTCGGGGGAAGGGGGCCCGGAGGTCGCTTCGTATATTGCCTGGATCCGGAAAACAGGTGTGACCATGACCGGATCTGCCGCCGGTGCAGCGGCCGGGGTATCCCCGTTGTCCTGCGCAGCACCGGCTGCCGGGAACACATCCTGCGCCGGAGCCGTCGCCTCTGCCGGTGCCGTCTGATCTGCCGGCACAGCTTCATCCGCTGCCTGTCCGGCAGATGTGCCGGACGGTGCCGGTTCGTCCACAGGCACAGCCGGAGCCGGCTCGTCCGCCGGTTCTTCTTCCGGCATATCTTCCGGCGGTGCTTCCTGTTCCTCCGCAACCGCGGCTGCGGACGGTGCATCCACCGGTTCTTCGCCAGCCGCACCAAAAGCAAGCGCCGAATAGCCCGGCAGGACCATCAGCACTGTCATGAACAGAACCAGCAATCTCTTTGCAGTCTTCTTAGTATTCATCACGATTCCCCCTTCAGCGGAGCGATTTACCATTAAGGTAGTCATCCTTTGAGCTGTCTTTCAACTAGAAACAACTGCTCAGAGTAATTGTAATCGTGTCTACTTTCTCCAACAATAAATTACAAATAATGGGAGTGCAAAAAGGATTCGAGATACACCTTAGAGTAGTTTTTTGAAGATGATTGCAAATCAGGGCACTAAAAAAAACAGCGGACGGATCCGCTGCTTTCTTTCCATTATTGGTTTCTTTTTATAACAGGTATTGCTCGATCAGTTTCGCCAGCCCGTCTTCGTCATTCGTCCAGGGGGATACCACGTCCGCCGCCTCAAGGACCGCGGGTGTCGAATTCTTCATGGCGATGCCAAGCCCTGCGTATTCCAGCATCGGCAGATCATTGGTCTCATCGCCCGCCGCGATGATCTGCTCCCGCGGTACGCCGAGCAGTTCACCGATCCGTTCCAGACACCGCCCCTTGGAGACATCGCAATGGTTGAATTCGATGAATTCCGGTGCGGAGGTGCTGACATTCATCCTGCCTGCCATGCTCTGCGAGAATTCTGCGAGCCAGTCCGCGATGTTTTCAGCTGTATCATACCAGAGAATCTTGGCGATCGGCTGTGCGAGGACCTGTTCATCGTCCTCAAAAAGCCGCGGCGTGATGCCGGACAGTTTCGCATAGGTGGTCAGTACTTCATCCCAGACATTGCCGTACATCTCCTGCCCGATCCACACGAAGACCTGCGTCTGCCGTTCTCGTGCGATCTGAAGGACCAGTCTGGCGTCCTCTTTTTCCAGCGGCTGTTCATAGTAGACCTTGCCGGCAAGGTCGACGATCATGGCCCCGTTGTAGATCCCGAACGGCCGGATCAGCGGCAGATCTGGCGCGAACTGCCGGACCGCCACCAGTGAACGGCCGGAGACCACCGTGAAAAACTTGCCGGCCTCATTGACGCGTCTGACCGCGTCCGTTGTCGCGGGCGCTACTTTCGACCGGCTGTTCAGGAGTGTGCCGTCCATATCGGAGGCAAAAAGTTGGTACATATTGTTACTCCTCAGGAAAAGCGCCGCCTTTTCACGGCGGCACTTCGCATTATCTGTTAAAGAGTCTTCATGCGCTCCAGCGCTTCCAGCGTGTTCTCGTAGGTGCCGAACGCACTCATGCGGAAGTATCCTTCCCCGCTCGGTCCGAAGCCGGAGCCGGGCGTGCCGACCACGTTGGCCTTCTCCAGCAGGAAATCGAAGAACTCCCAGGAACTCATGCCGTCCGGCGTCTTCATCCAGACATACGGTGCGTTGATACCGCCGGAGACAGTGTAGCCGAGATCGGTCAGCGCTGCGTGGATGGTATGCGCGTTTCTCATATAGTAAGCGACCTGTTCGCCGAGCTGCGCTTTGCCTTCCGCGGAGTAGACCGCTTCGCCGGCTTTCTGGATGATGTACGGTGCCCCGTTGTATTTGGTGCCGTGGCGTCTTGCCCACAGCGCGTGCAGGCTGGTCCCGCCGCACTTGACATCCTTCGGGACGACTGTGTAGCCGAGGCGCACACCGGTGAATCCGGCATTCTTCGAGAAACTGCGCAGTTCCAGCGCGCACTCTCTGGCGCCTTCGCACTCATAGATCGAATGCGGGACATCCTCTTCAGAGATGTAGGCTTCGTATGCCGCATCGTACAGGATGAGGCAACCTTCTTTGCGTGCATAGTCTACCCAGTCCTGCAGCCGCGCCTTTGTGATGGTGGCACCGGTCGGATTGTTCGGGAAGCACAGATAGATCAGGTCCGGCCGCTCCGCCGGCAGTTCCGGCGAAAAGCCGTTCTCCGCCGTGCAGGGCATATAGATCACATCGGACCAGGTGCCTGCCGATTCGTCATATGTGCCGGTACGGCCCGCCATGACATTGCTGTCGACGTAAACCGGATAGACCGGGTCGGTCACTGCGATCTTGTTATCGACTGCGAAAATCTCCTGGATATTGCCGCTGTCGCACTTGGCGCCGTCGGAGACGAAGATCTCGTCCGCGCTGATCTCGCAGCCGCGCGCCTTGAAATCATTCTCCGCGATCGCGGTGCGCAGGAATTCATACCCGAGATCCGGCGCATAGCCTTTGAAGGTCGCCGCATCCGCCATCTCGTCGACCGCGCTGTGCAGCGCCTCGATGATGACCGGGGCGAGCGGCTGCGTCACATCGCCGATGCCCATGCGGATGATCTTTTTATCCGGATTGGCTGCCTCGAACGCGCCGACCTTGCGGGCGATCGTCGAGAACAAATAACTGCCCGGCAATTTCAGATAGTTGTCATTGATCTTGTACATTTCTTTCCTCCTTATTCAACGGCGAGCGGAACTAGTTCACTTTTACGCCGGTTTTTTCTGCTTCTGCGGCCACTTTCTGAAGTACCCACGCCAGATCCACGACCACGGACGGGTCATCGCGCAGCGCCGGGATGGTCGCCCCGAATTTGATCGCGCAGTCGTCGTAGAGCGATTTTTCGAACGGCACGACGCCGAGGCTGCCCTCCTGGTTGACCAGCTCGAACGCATAGCTGCCGTCAGTGCCGATCAGAAACAGGATCTCGTCATACTGCAGTTCCTGATTGCGCTGGAGATTGGAGATGACGATGGCCTTGGTGAATTCGATGACGCGGTCGTCGAGTCCGGCGTCGAAGATGGTCAGTTTTTCACGGAGCTGATTCTGCGACGGCACGAGGCGTATGACGTAATCTTCCGTCCCGGCAGCCATCAGTTCCTGCAGTGCTTTCTGCGCCTGCGATTCCTCTTTGTTCGTGCCGGTCAGGATAGCATATGCCTCGTCATATCCTTCCTGGGTCGTGCAGTAGTGCACCATCAGTTTGTCCTCGGGCTGATGGTACAGGATGTCGAAGTTCACGTTCACCCCGGTCTTGCATTCCGGGCAGTCAAACCGGAACGCCTCACCGCTGCGCACTTTGTAGCGCATCTCCGGGTCGTCCGCCGTGTTGACGCTGCCCCAGATCGTGAAGGGGTGCTCCTTGCCGCACTTGGGGCATTTGATCAGTTCTGTTTTTTTCAGTGACATTGTATGGCTCCTTTATTGTAATACAGCCATTATACGGAATCGCATAGTCAGATGCAAGCAAGCGCGGCTGTCAGGGAATTCTTTTCGGCGAACTGAAAACGTTCGCCTCAAAGGCATTCCCTGCGCCGCGCTTTTATCATCTCCTGCTTCGTTCCCAAAAGCGGGTTTTATTCCTCGAACTGGCTGTTGTACAGTTTCGCGTATGCACCATCCCTGGCGAGCAGTTCCTCGTGAGTGCCCTGCTCGACGATGTCGCCTTTGTCGATCACAAGGATCGTGTCCGCATCCTTGATGGTCGACAGCCTGTGCGCGATGATAAAACTCGTCCGGCCGTGCATCAGGTTGGTCATGGCCTGCTGGATCAGCCGCTCGGTACGTGTGTCGACCGAGCTGGTCGCCTCGTCCAGGATGAGGATCGGGTTGTCTGCCAGCATCGCGCGGGCGATCGTCAGGAGCTGCTTCTGCCCCTGCGAGATGTTGTCCGCATCCTCGTTGATCTTCGTATCGTAGCCTTCCGGCAGCGTTTTGATGAAGTGATGGATGTGCGCCGCCTTGGCCGACTCGATCATTTGCTCGTCGGAGGCGAAGGGGCGTCCGTACTTCAGGTTTTCGCGCATCGTACCGGAGAACAGCCAGGTATCCTGCAGCAC
>JAWRJC010000128.1:0-19017 GCA_040307715.1 Clostridiales bacterium
TTTGTAAGTCTTCGTTTTCGCGTCATATTGCTTGACGAAAACCGTCTTCATCGCCTGGTACTTGCCGCCCGCAGGGGTCGTGATGATGCCCTGGCTGTTGCTCGTATCCCCTAGCGCTTTGGCGTGGATCTCGACGACGTAGTTCACAGGGACCGGGCACCAGAATGACTGTGTTTTGAATTCGTTCGATCCGGGCTTGAACGTCTTTTCTGTCCATCCGCTCCAGCTGCCGCCGCCGATCTTCTTGGTGCGGTACTTGACCACCCAGCCGGACGGCGAGAACTCAGGCTCCTTCGTCCACTTGAACAGAACTCTTCCGACATCGTGCTGGCTCGCCCACAGGTTCTTGACGTTGCAGGCTTTGCGGGTGATCTTAAAGGTCTTTGTGACCTTGCCGGTATAGTTGCCTTTGCCGGTGACGGTCATCGTCGCTGTACCGGGATTGATATTGTTGCTGTAAGAGAGTTCGTAATCCGTTCCCGGCGTGAGTTCCGTGTCCTCATATTTCACCAGCGGACTCTGCGTGATAACCTTGCCGGTATACGTTTTATCCACAATTCCGGTCACTTCTACCTTGCCTTCCTCTTCCAAATCGAAGGGGACCATGTATTGCTGATAAAACACCGTGTTTGATGTATCATGCTCCGAAACCGGCTCTCCGTTAATCGTTGTGTTTGTGCCGATATCGTTTGCCAGCTTGTAACTTTCATCCACGCTATAATCAACCATCAGAATGACAGTTTCCCCGGGAGTAAATACATGGTCTTCCGCAAAGTGGCTGTAGTTCTCCTGCACCCAGGCTGTACCACTGATCGTTATTCCCGCTTCGTCGACCGTTACGGTCTGACCGACCGTATCTCTTTTCTGCCCTTTGACAGGGGTCTTATCCACATGGAAGTGGAGTGCGGGAATCTCTGTTTTTGGAGGTGCGTATACAGCATAGTACCAGGTATCTTCTGTAATACGCTGGGTTGGTGTTGTGGTATTCGTGCTGATTGGTGATGTACCCGGATACCCGCCCTTATACCAACCGACAAACTCATAGTCATTGTACTCGGTGCCGTACTCACCGGTGGTGGATATGCCGGTAGTCAGCGTAAAGTCGTCCCCTTTGCCTACACTGAATCGCACGGGATCCCCGCCGCCCGCCTGCCAGGCACCGTTATTCTTGTATACCATGAGGCTGGGGTTGGTGATCCGCGCCAGTGTACTTTCATCGTAGAAAAGGACATTGATCTTGACGACATCCTTCGACTGGATCCAGACTTCCTTTGCCCGGCTATTGTCAGCGTTCACAATAGAGTTATTATCCGTATTGATCTTGCCGCCCTCGGGCTTTGATATTTGCAGCAAGTCACCGATGGTGATACCGTCAGCATACAGGGCCTGAAAACTACCCCCTTGTGTTTCAAACACAGCGACCGGCGTATCTTCAAGAACAAGAGGACCTTCCGTATATAACCCGTACTGTTCTGTTCCGATCGAGGTCAGTTCCGCATCCCCGAAGACTCTCCAGCCCCCGGTATCCCTTGCTCCGCAAATCCCAATCTTGTTGCTGCTTGCGGTGACTTTCGCATCGCCATAGATCTGGGTCTGGCCGGGCGTATCGTCGGAACCGTTATAAACATAGATGCCCGCGGTGGTCCCGGTGGCAGTCAATTCCCCGCCTGAGATATCTATCCGTTTGGTGGCTGTGCTATTACTGTAATAGATGCCGATCCCTTCCCCGGAAGAAGTCGAGTAAGTGGACCCCACCGCCGCCACTGTGCCGCCGCTCATCAGGAAAGCGGCATCCTCATCGGATTTAATGCCATATCCTTTCCTGCCTTCTTTAGAGGAGACGCCAGATACTTCCAGGGTGCCGCCGTAGATATCGAAGTGACCGCCGGTAATGCCGATGGCATCCTGCCCTTCGTTTACGACATCTACACTCAAGCTGCCATCCTTCACATAAATATTGTTCTGCGCCCCGATGATGCCGCCTGCGCCGGCATAGTTGCTTTCACTGTTTGTTCGTCTGACATCGATATCCGTGGTGCCGCCTCTGATATCAACCACATACCCGGGGTAGGTGGCGTTATAAATACCATAGGGATAGCCCAAACTATTCTTTACATCGATGTCCAATGTTCCATCTTTAATTACCGCATATCCGTCATTGCTCTGACTATAGATACCACTGGTATAGCCGCTGCCGGTTCCGCTGATATCTACTGTTGCCTGACCTGCATTCATAAGGAAATAAGACGTTCTGAATCCGCATTGATTCGGATGGTCTGTATCGTCGAAAGCAATGTTGATCGTGCCCCCATTAATTGTGACAGAACCCGCGGATATCCCGGCATTCGGGTTCCCGGTGGGATACGGACCATCGATAAACAATTCTCCGCTTTCCATGGTAAACGAGCCCTGCCCTACACTAACGCCATTGTGAACCGTGAGACGACCGTCGCCTTGAATGGTCAAACTGGGGTTAGTAGTAAGAGGAACTATTCTATCGATTTCAAACCACGTATCCACCACAATGGTCGTACCATACCCCACTTTCAGCGTGTCTGCAGAGGTCAGGTCATACTCACTGATCAGGCCGGAAATCGTGTACTCCCCTCCCTGAATGGTGATTTCCTGCGCAGCGTACACATCCTGCGCACCGACTGCGCCGCCGGTCAGCGCCCCAAGGGAGGGCGTCAGGCTGACGATCATGACCAAAGTAAGAAGGACCGTCATGAACCGCCTGCCGGGGCTTCTTGTTTTTCTCCTCTGTGTCATTTTGATACCTCCCGGCCTAATAGCCGCTGCCAGTTCCGCTTACTTCTTGATGACGACCGTCAGCACCTTCGTGCGCCCGTTCGGCGCACGGCAGATCAGTGTCGCGGTGCCTTCCTTCACCGCCTTGATCGTCGCCGTGCCGTCGATGATGCCGCCGCTGTACGCATTGCCGTCAGGCTTGGTGATCTTGAGCATCGTCTTGCCCTCCGCGGTCAGATCCCACAGTGCGTGCGCCAGGTACAGACGCGGCCGCTTGTTGAAATCCGCCACCGGATACTCGTAGTCCGGCTTGAGTTTGATCTGCTGCCCCACCTTCAAATTAATCGTGTCGCTGGTGAGCCGCTTGTTCGTGGCCGCGTTCTTGACGTACACCGTCTTCATGGCCTGATACTTGCCGCCCGCCGGCGTCGTGATGATGCCCTGGCTCCAGGACGTATCGCCTTTGGCTCTTGCGTGGATCTCCACGACATAGTCCGCTTTCACAGGGCACCAGTACTCATATGTGGACGCGCTGAACGACTTCTGCGTCCATCCGCTCCAGCTGCCGCCGCCGATCTTCTTGATGCGGTAGTGCACCTCCCAGCCTGCCGGGGTGAAGGAAGACTCCTTCGTCCATTTGAATTTGACCCGGCCGACATCGTGCTGGCTCGCCCACAGGTTTTTGACGTTGCAAGGTTTGCGGGTGATCTTGAAGGTCTTCTCGACCGTGCCGGTGTAATTGCCCTTGCCGGTAATGATCACCTTTGCCGTACCGGCGTTGACATTGTTCTGGTAGCTGAGCGTGTAATCGCTATCCTTCACAAGAACTGTACCGTCCAGCGTCACTTTCGGCTCCGGGGTGATGGCGCTTCCGGTATACGTCTGTGCCGGGATGCTTTCGACTACTGCATCTTCCAGAGACTTGACGGGCTCGGTCCTTTCCCATTTCGCATAGAGCGTCATGTCATCCTTGACCGGCGCTGACCAGTCGTAAAGTGTCCAGAAGTCAGGATCGGTGTGCCAGCCCTGGAAAACCCAGCCTTCTTCCGTCGGATCTTCCACATAGTAGAGGCAGGTCCCATAGGAGAGTTCCTGCGCTTCCGGCTTCATGCCGTGCCCGTTGTTCTCGAATGTGACAGTGCATGGTGTTGCAGGAATGACTGCGGACTCCTTCACCCCGCACGCAGAGCAGGTGCGCTCTTCCGAGCCGACAGAAGAATGCGTAGGTTCCTGAACGACGACCCAGTCGCCGTAGGTATGGTCGAGGCAGGGGATGCTCAGGTCTGTCAGACTATCGACTTCCTGTGTTCCATTCGCATCTTTAAAGATCTTATTACAGTAACTGCACTGCCAATACTCTTCCATACCGAAGGCTGTGCAAGTCGGCTCCTCCCGGTCATAATGGTTCAGATAATTCGTATGGATGTGATCGACAACGAAAGTAAGCTCCGCTGTGACCGGCTTCAATTCATATCCTGTGATGACTGCTGTTACATGGTAGGTCCCCACCGGCAGTCCGGCATCCGGATAAACGGCTATCACAAGATCATCGTATGCATCATAGTCGAACGGCAGAGTCTTCGGATACCATCCGCTTGTCACCTGCCCGACATGGAAATTGTTACTCCCCAGCAGCGTCACGTTGATATCATCGACATCATCCGCCGACTTCAGCCAAAGGAACCAGCCTGATGACTGGGTGGACGGATAGCCCTCAGGGACATGGACAGTTCCCTCTGTCGGATCATCATTCTTATCCTTTATATCCAGCGACATTTCGTGAGTCGCTTCACCTTCGACAATGAGCGATACGCTTGCTGTCCGCTGGACATTCGAGCCAGTCGTAAATCTGACTTGAGCGATATACTGCCCCGCCGCGGTGCCGCTCTTTGGCGTCACTGTCACATCCCTGTACGATCCCGGATCCAAAGAGAATTCATACGTGGGAGAAATCGAGATCCACCCGCTTCCTGATATCACTGCCGGGTCTACAGTCACTTTTCTATCGCTGGTATTGGTCACCCGGATCTTGCCGGTCGCGCCGGATGGATTGGCTGCCGTTGTGCGTATGGTCACATCGGAGACCTCGATCGTTTCCGGTGATGAGGATCCATCCGTCCTGAAGCTGTACGTGACGTGAAGGCGCCCGTTGTCATCGATCCGTTTGTTGAACAGGGTCATACCGCTCGGAACAGCGATCTCGATATCATCGAGGTCATCCCAGGTCTTGTAACTGTAGAGCGAGAACTCGGTGATCCACAGATATTCGCACCCTCCTTCAAAGGCTTCGTCGCTGCCCACAGCCTTCCCTGTGTTGCCGGAGATATAATACTGATTGGTGATCCTGTAGTTGGTATTTTCCGGGATCGTACCTACAGCCTGTTTCCCCGTGACACCTTCCGCGGGCATCGTTCCCGGCGTGATCGAGACACTTTTGACCTTTTCATACCACCGCGCGGTCAGCACCGTCGGCTCTGTGATCGGTGTTGTGAAGTCAAACGGTATTGACCATGACTTGTTATACCAGTAGATGAACTGATAGTTGTCATCCGGATCGACCGGCTCCGCAGGCTGTGTCGCTGTCTGCCCCTTATTGATGTACTGAGTAGCCGGTGCTGTGCCATAGTCGGTGGCAAAGCTGACGGCGTACTTGGACGGTGCTTCCCCGTCGAACACATACTCCCCTTCCCAGGCCTTGGAGATCCGGGCGCCATTCTCATTCATAGCGTAGAATTTCAATGTGTAGGTGCCGGCCGGTTTATTAAATCTTGTCAGCTCATACCGCAGGTCGAGCGGGTTTTCCCGGGCATAGCCGCCGAAGCTGCTCATACCATAGCTGTAACTCGCAGCGCCTTCAAACGGCTCGTAATAGAAATAATCTCCCTCGATACGTCCATTGATTGGCGGCAGGCTGTACCACCCGCTGATTTCCTTGCTTGTAGACGGGCTGGTAACATACCCTTCTGCCGCCGCTTCCGCGCGGATCGTATATTGGGCTCCTTCTGCATACAGCGATTCTTTATCGGCGGGAATGTCGACATACGGCGTACTGCTGGTTTCCTTGAACAGTGTCGGTCCTTGTCCAATAGAGAAATTGTAAGAGGTGGCATTTGACACCGGATCGCATACGATCCGGTGACCGCCCGACGAAGTCGTTTCCAGCCTTAGATTTTTCGGCGTGTCCAGTTGTGTCATACCGTAAGCATCATAGTAATAATCCGGCACCTCTCCTTTGGTACTTATGATGCGCCCCATGCTGTCATGCGCGACGATCCCGTTTGAAGTGTAAGTGCCTGCTGGAAGGTTAAGCCCGCTGTCCCGATACTGCTCTTTAAGATTGACGCTGGTCGCCCCGTCCTTCACACCGAAAGTACCTCTGTTATTTGCATAGGAGATACTGTAGGATGCTGCCCCCGGGTACGGATCCCAGGAGAGCGTGTCCCCTTCAAGTTTAACGCCGGTGACTGGATCTGCCGTCGCATACACTTCCTGCGCGCCCAGAGCACCGCCGCTCAGTGCCCCGAGCGAGGGCGTCAGACTGACGATCATAGCCAAAGTAAGGAGGACCGTTAAGAATCGCTTCCCGTGCCCTCCTGTATTTCTGTTCCGTGACATGCCGATACCTCCAAGATGAAACTCCGTGCTAAAGTAATAAAGTATCTATATCGCGTATAAACAACACCTGTCTTGTTAATATGATAACAAAAATAGCGGCGCCCCGCACCGCTATTTGAACTGATTGTTCAAAAAAACATGCTCATGCAAAAACGCCCGGGGCATGCCCGGGCGTCCGTCTCTTTGCGGTTTACAGTTTTTTCTCCAGCAGGACGATGTTGACCCCTTCCAGGCCGTTGAACTCGCTCTGCATGACCGCCGCTTCCCGGTAGCCGTAGCTCTCGTAGATCCGGCGGGCGAGGCGGTTGCGGGCGCCGGTGTCGAGGCGCAGCGCTTTGCAGTTGCCGATCGTCGCCATGGCTTCGTAGTAGCGCAGGAACTCCGCGGCGTACCCTTTGCGCATGTGGTTGGGCGAGACCGCGAGCGTGTGAATGACGAGCACTTCCTCATCCTCCGCGTCATACTTCCATTCCGCCCTGTCGTAGATGCCTTCGACCTGTTTGTTGTTGATGATCGCCGTCGCGACGATCTCGCCGTCGGGCGATTCCAATACATAGAGGTCCTCTCTGATAAGTGCGTCTTCCGCCGTCCAGCGCGTCGGGTAGACATCTCTCTGCCAGCCGACCACCAGATCGCCCATCTCTTCCATCGTATGGACATCCTCGTAGATCTCTATCACGCGGGGCAGGTCTTCTCTTGTTGCTTTCCGTATCATCTATCTTTCTCCCTTTTCTATAATATTCAGCCTTGCCATGATACCACCAACGGCGGGCGGATTCAACCTTGCTCCGCCAGCGCGTCGCGGATCGCTTCTTCGATCGCTGCCAGTTCATGCAGGAATTCCCGCGAAGAAGTGCGCAGAGCGCCGTGGCCGAGTGTCAGCGTCTGGATCAGTCCGTCGGATGTCACGACACGCATCCTCTCACTTTTGCCCAGTTCGTAAACCATGCGCTCGATGAAAACGTCGGCGGTCTCTCCTTCCTTCGTGTACACCACGTCCACCCCGTGGACATCCTCTCTGGAGCCGGGGCCGGGCACGCGTTTGTAGGCATCGAAGACCAGCGTCACCGTGCTGCCTGTAAAGCCCGCGTAGTTGGCAAGAACGTCCTGCAGGCGCGCTCTTGCCACCTCGATGTCGCTGTCCATCAGTTTCGCCCATTCTTCATTGGCATGCAGCAGGTTGTAACCGTCGATGAGCACATGCTCGGGACCGTCCGGGATCTTCGTGTGTTTCTTTTTCGGAGAATCGCCCTGCCCCTTCTTCGGTCCGTTCGCCCCGGCCGCCTTTTGCCGGCGCTCCATCATCCGCTGCTTCTCTTTGCCGGCTTTGCCCGGAGAAGTCAGCGGATTGGTCCGGATCGGACCGTACGTACGCTCGAAGATCGCCATGAGTTCCGCGTCGCTCGCCGCGCTGTCCACAAAGGCCGCCGCACGGTCTTTCAGGCTGCCGTCCGGTTGACCGTCTGTGCTGTCTGTTTCTTCTCCGTCCGTGCCGCGCTTTTTCAGCGTCAGCGGCAGGTGCATCTTCTGCTCGACCTGATCCCACGGCACGATATCCGAGCCGTCGTGACTGACGAACACAGAATCAGCCGGATCGTTCACGTCGCGTTCCGCGTCATATCCGGTCTCTTCGATGACCTCCTCCGCGTCCTTGCAGGGGCCGTACCCGTCCAGCTGGCAGCTGAGCCGGCCGCGGCCGCCTGTATAGTTCATCACCTCAAGGGCGTAGTCCTTCATCTTCGCCGCCGGCGCGCGTCCCGTCAGGACCGCTGCGTCGCCGGTCTGTGCCGGTCCCTCCATTGTGCCGTCCATCCGCTGGATGTCCGTCATCGCTCGGCCTACTTTGTCCGCAGGCACCTCTAAAGTATAAGCAAAGAAAGGCTCCAAAAGGACACTTTTTGCTTTCATCAGACCCTGCCGAAGCGCGCGAAAGGTCGCCTGCCTGAAGTCGCCGCCCTCGGTGTGCTTTTTGTGAGCGCGCCCTGCTGCCAGGGTGATCTTCATATCGGTGAGCGGCGCGTTGGTCAAAACGCCGCGCAGTTCCCGTTCCGCGAGGTGCGAGAGGATCAGCCGCTGCCAGTTGCGGTCGAGCACATCCTCGCTCACGCAGGTGTCGAAGATGAGCCCGCTGCCCGGCTCTCCGGGCTCCAGAATGAGATGCACCTCCGCATAGTGGCGCAGCGGCTCGAAATGCCCGACGCCTTCGACCGTATCCGCGATGGTCTCCCGGTAGACGATGCGGCCGCTGTCAAAGGTCAGCGGATAGCCGAACCTGTCTTCCGCCAGCCGTTCGAGGACCTCCATCTGCACCTGCCCCATGAGGCGCACGGTGATCTCTCCCGTCCCCTTGTCCAAAGAAACGCTCAGTTTCGGGTCTTCCTCGGCGAGCTGCGCCAGGTCCTCATAGACGAGCCGCGGCTCTTTCCCCGCCGGGAGCACCGCCCGGTAGGACAGGAACGGTTCCAAAACCTCCTCGTCCCCGTCTGCCTCGGCGCCAAGCCCCATCCCGGGCCGGGTGTCCGCAAGTCCGGTGAACGCACAGACCATGCCGGCCTCTGCCGCCTGCACAGCTGTAAACTTCGCGCCGGAATACAGGCGGATCTGGTCCGCCTTGCCGGCGCATGTCCGGTCTTTGGCGGCATCTGCCGCGGCGCAATACACTTCATCTTTGACTTTGATCTGTCCGCCGGTGATCCGCACGAAGGTCAGCCGGTCCCCGTTCGGATCGCGGGCGATCTTGAAGACGCGGGCGCCGAACGGCGCGTTTGCCGCCTCTGCAGGCACCGCGGAAGTGCCGTATACGGTCAGCCCGTTCAGGAGCGCGTCCACGCCGTCGTTTTTCAGCGCGGCGCCGAAATAGCACGGAAAGATCTCCCTGTCCGCGACGGCGGAGGCAATATCCGCGTCGGTCAGGGTGCCGTTTTCGAGCAGGCGCTCCGTCAGCGATTCACTCGCGAGGGTGAGCGCGTCGAAGAGCGATTCCTCGTCGGCAGGCTGTGCCGCGCCGCCGGTGTCCTGTGCATACGAAACCGTGCCGCGCCAGCCGTTCAGACTGCTGCCGGGCATGGCAACGAGCCCCGGACCGAGCCGGGACGACAGCAGCGCCAGGATCTCCTCGCGGCTCCGGATCGCGAGATCCATCTTGTTGATAAACAGGAACGTCGGGATGCGGTACCGGCGCAGGAGTTTCCAGAGCGTTTCCGTATGGCTCTGGATGCCGTCCGCCGCGCTGATGACAAGCACCGCAAGATCGAGTACCGGGAGCGTCCGCTCGGTCTCCGCCGAAAAGTCCACATGCCCGGGCGTATCGAGGAGGGTGATGTCCGCTCCTTCCCAGGCCAGCTTCGCTTGTTTGGAGAAGATCGTGATGCCGCGTTCGCGTTCGAGCGTTTCCCCGTCGAGGAAACTGTCGCCGTGATCCACGCGGCCGAGTTTGCGCAGCGCCCCGGCCGTATAGAGCATCGCCTCGGAGAGCGTGGTCTTGCCGGCATCGACGTGCGCCAGCAAGCCCACCGTCAGCCGTTTATTGGTATTGTCCGCGCAGGCTCCTGTCAATGGACCGTTCCCTCCTGCCATCCGGTCAGGATGTCCCTGCCGTCCAGCACTGCTCCCTTCAGTGTGTCTCCCTCATACCGCAGCTGCAGCGAGAAGATAGGTGCGTCCTCCGCCAGAAGGCGCAGGAAGACCCGGTCCCCCTCCCACAGATCGAGCGTGCCGATCTCGCTCTTGGGGATCCATTTGAGGACGCCCTCGCTGCACATCGGCGGCACGGGGAGCCCTGCCGGCTGCATTGCCCGCAGTGCGTCAGCCGTTCTGTCCGCATCCGCGGTCTCTTCTCCGTAGGTCATGCCGTCCGCTGTGCGGAAGGCATCCGCCGTGTAGAGGAACATATACTCCGTCTCATAGCCGGTCTGCTCGAAGCGGATGATCCCGCGAAACCGCTGCGAGAGCAGTTCCAGACCGGTCTCTTCGCGCACTTCGCGCAGAAGGCAGGCCTCCGGGGTCTCCCCCTCGAGGAACTTGCCGCCCACGCCGATCCACTTGCCTTCGTTGACGTCGTGTTTCTTCTTGATGCGGTGCAGCATCAGGTAGTGATCATTATATTCAATGTAACAAAGCGTTGTTGAAAACATGTTTTTCTCTTTTCTGTCATTCGCGCTGCGTCACAGCCAGGTGACTTTCGCCGGTTCGCGCCGCACAGTCCTGCGGTAGCGGATATCCGGCTTGCCGAGTACGAGCGTGGCGACCGCCTGCCGCGAATCATCGATGCCCAGTTTTTCCCGCAGCGCCGGTGTCGCATTGGCAACGTCGCAGAAAAATCCGCTGAACAGCACCCCGAGCCCGCAGGCCTCCGCCATGAGCGCCATGTTCTCCGCCGCCAGACAGCCGTCCGTCTTGGACGGGGAGAGCACCGTGATCGCCAGCGGCGCGCCGAAGAAGAAAAAGTGTTCCGAGATCTTCGTCCTGCCGAGCGCGTTCGTGCCGCCGCCCTCTTCATCGGCGCCGAGGATCTGCCGCAGTGACGCGACCGCGATCTTTTCGAACACCGGAAGCTGCTCCCGGATCACCGCGTAGGACTGCCGCTGGCTGTTTTTGGCGGTCTGGGTCAGGCGGCCCGCTTCGAGGATCTTTTCGATGATCTCTTCCGGAACCGGCGCCGGTTTGAAGTGCCGGATCGAGCGCCGTGTGCGGATCGCCTGCAGCAGGATGTCCGGATCCAGCAGGACCGGGCCTTCCACATCCTCCGGTTCTTCCGCAAAGCCGGTGAGTGTCACCGCGCCGGCCGGGCAGATTGCCTCGCAGTGCCCGCAGAACAGGCAGTTTTGCGGATCGAATACCCGGGCTTTCGGCGCCGTTTCTCCTGCCGCGCCGGCCGGCTGCGCCGCGAGTTCAATGTTCGTCGCCGGGCAGTCGGATGCGCAGAGCCCGCAGCCGATGCAGAGCGATTCGTCGATATGTACGGAATGTGCCATTTCTTTCTCCTTATCAGGCATCCCAACGCCGCGGACGATCTCTCCGCGTCAGTCCGTGACGGTGTACCCTGCGTCCTTCAGGACCGACAGGGCTTTCTCAAAGTTTTCTTTTTTCACGAGGATGTAGTCTGTGTTGTATGTCGAGACCGCGAAGATCCCGATGGCCGCGTCCGCAAGCAGGCCGGAGATCTTCGAGAGGATCCCGATCAGTGAAAAGTCGAGCACCCCCTGAATGCGGAACGCTTTCCAGCCGTCGTCCCGCTCTTCCGTCTGCGCAGGGACCGCGTCCGTCGGCACCACAAGGGAGATCTCTTCATCTGTCCTGCCAATGAAATAAAACCCGCCGGAGAGATCGATCGCCTCTTCCGATGCCACTTTACACACCGTCAGTTCATGCGGGATCTTTTTCAGTTCCATGCCGTTCCCCTTTCTCTGCCGCAAGTGTCACTGCACTATTAGTGTACTAAAAAAAGAAGGGCGATTCTATATGGAATCGCCCGAAGAGCACTTTCCGGACCGCCGGCAGCCATTCTGCCGGCATCGTATCCGCGCTTCCTAATGCCGGCCGGCGACCGCGCGCCAGATCGCCCGGATCCCGGCAAAGACCACGAAAACTGCGAGAAAACCCGCGATCCCGGCAACTACGTCGTCCAGATCGACACTTCCTGTTCCGGACACGCCCTGTCCGATCTCGATGCCGAAGGTCA
Organism: Clostridiales bacterium; assembly: GCA_040307715.1. GTDB lineage: Bacteria > Bacillota > Clostridia > Peptostreptococcales > Anaerovoracaceae > RUG13615. Next base: position 12,044 of record JAWRJC010000128.1, read on the forward strand.
GCACCACCATCAGCGTGAAAACATAGATCCATGTAATAACGATGGTATGGTCTGTTTCCGCCAGTTTGCTGAAGAGCGGATGGATGACCAGAAGCAGCGCAAGACCGACCACGCCCATCACGATAAAGTGCAGCCATTTATCTGTCAGGAAAAGGCCATAGCTGTCGTTGAGCGACATGAACCAATCATGAAGGGCCGCCATTTTCCATACGAGGAAATATAAAAACTCTGTCATACTATCTCCCTGATGCGGATGCTCCGCCAAATCCTTTGCAAATACTTGTGAATCTTTCACAGTATATCACAATACCGCCGTGTTCTTCAGCCAAGCGTCACATCCAGCGCCATCATCACCGTGAAACCTGCCGCGAAAAAGACCGTACCCGCATTGGAATGCGCGCCTTCCGTCATCTCCGGGATCAGTTCTTCCACCACGACGTAGAGCATCGCGCCGGCGGCAAAGCTCAGCAGATACGGCAGCGCCGGCACAGCCAGCCCCGCCGCGAGGATCGTCAGCAGCGCCCCTGCCGGCTCAACAGCACCTGACAGTGTCCCCAGCGCGAACGCGCGGCCCTTGCCCGCTCCCTCCGCGTGCAGCGGCATGGAAATGATCGCGCCTTCAGGGAAGTTCTGGATCGCGATGCCGAGCGCCAGAGCAAGCGCCGCCCCGGCCGTGATCCCCATGTCCCCGGCCAGCCAGCCCGCATAGACGACTCCGACCGCCATCCCTTCAGGGAAGTTGTGGAGCGTGACCGCAAGCACGAGCATGGTCGTGCGCTTCATATGCGCGCGGGCGCCCTTCGCCCCTTCCAGTTCGTTGCTCGCGAAATGCAGGTGCGGAACGACGCTGTCCAGAAACAGCAGGAACAGCACGCCCGCCCAGAACCCCGCAGCCGCCGGCACGAATGCCCACCGGCCCATTGATGCTGCCTTTTCCATCGACGGGATCAAAAGACTCCAGACGGATGCCGCCACCATGACGCCGGCCGCAAATCCGGCCAGGATGCGCTGCGTGGTCTGCCGCAGCTGCCCTTTCATAAAGCAGACACAGGCCGCTCCGAGCGCCGTGCCCGCAAAGGGGATCAGGATCCCCTGCCATACTTGCCAATTCATATCTATTCCCTCAGATCAGTTCATCTTCTTTCCTTTAGTTAGCATATGCTAACCACAGTATACCGCAATGATCCAAAAAAGCAACAGCGTACCCAAAGGACCACCTCCGGTGCGTTGCCGGGCTGCTTCCATTCCACCTATTCATTCTTCATCACGATCTCTAACCCTTACATCCACTTTTCCTCTTTTTTAATACAAATGTGGAGATATTTTCAACGATTCCAAGCCATACCGAGTCAGTTTTTCGTCTCGAGCATCTTCTATTCTCCAAAACCGTTGAAAAAGTCTCCACATTCACGATAAAAAAGGGCGAATGTGGCAAAACAGCGCACTTTCTTGCATTTATTCCCATTTCGGATCGCTGCAGCCCATACTCCCGGATTACTGCAGCCCATACTTCCGGATTGCTGCCGTCTTCATCTTTTGATGACTGCTTCCGCAAGAGCGGCCGGACCGAATGTCGCCTGTCGAAGATCATTACTTCCGGAGCCTGTTTGCAGGAATTTGCGATTCCAAAAGAAACGGTTTTTTTGTATCATGTTGCTGTAAGAAATGTGACAGACTGCAAGGCTGCATGATATGAAACCGCGCCTTCGCAGCAGAAGGAATCGCTATATGCTCAGGTACATGCGCAAGTACTGGATCTTCGCGGTCCTTGCGGCGGCCTTCATGATCGCCGAGGTCACCGTCGATATGATCCAGCCGAAACTGATGGCCGACATCGTCGACAACGGCATCCTAGGGCTCTCCGGCGACGGCACACCGGACCTGGCCCTGATCCGCACCGTCGGCATACGAATGATCCTGATCGTCCTTGCGGGCGGTCTGTTCGGCATGCTCAGCGGCACCATGGCCAACCTGTGCAGCCAGAACTTCGGCAACACCATCCGCAAGAAGTGCTTCGACCGGATCATGCACCTGGCTTTTGAGCAGACCGACGCTTTCACGACCGGCTCGCTGATCACCCGCGTCACCAACGACGTCTCCCAGCTGGAACGGCTCGTGCAGCAGCTCGTGCGCGGCTTTATCCGGTGCCTGATGTTCATGGTCGTAGGCACGGTCACGCTCATGTCGCTCAACGTGCACTTCCTTGTGATCATCGCCTGCGCCTTCCCGCTTGTCCTGCTCGACATCGGCTTCATCCTCTGGAAAACCAACCCGCTCTTCACGCTCCTGCAAGGGCGGCTCGACGACCTCAACGGCGTCATCCGGGAGAACATCGGCGGCACGCGCGTCGTCAAAGCGTTCATTCAGGAGGACAGAGAGTCCGCGCGCTTTGAGACGGCCAACACCGCCCTCGTGGACACCCAGCTCAAAGTCCTGATCCTGATGTCGTTCCTCCGGCCCATCATGAACATCATCCTCAACCTGGCGACCGTCGCCCTCATCTGGATCGGCGCGATCCAGGTCCAGGCAGGCGGCATGCAGCCCGGCGAAGTCATGGCCGCGGTCACCTACATTTCGCAGATCCTGAACGGCATGATGATGCTGGCCATGATCTTCCAGACACTCGCCCGCGGCAGCGCTTCCGCGAAGCGCATCCGGCAGGTGCTGGACGCGGAGAACGTGCTGGAAGATGGGACCGTGACCGAGGAATCGCTCCTCGCGATGTACGCGGACAAAGGCATGGCAGACAGCGGCACTGCGGACAGCCCGCAGCCCGGAACAGACCGTGTGCCCCGCGGCAGCGTTGCCTTCAAGAACGTTTCCTTCACCTATCCGGCTTCCGGCGCCGACCCCGGCTCCCCCATCGAGGTCCTGCACCACGTCGACCTCACCATCGAGCCCGGCGAAACGGTCGCCGTCATCGGCGCGACCGGCTGCGGCAAGACCAGCCTCGTCAACCTGATCCCGCGGTTTTACGACGCGACGGAAGGCACCGTCGAAGTGGACGGCGTCGACGTGCGTGATTACACACTGAAAACCCTGCGCGGCAAGATCTCCTTCGTCACGCAGAAGAACGAACTGTTCTCGACGACCATCAAAGACAACATCACCATCGGCCGGCCGGATGCCTCGGAGGAAGAGATCCGCAAAGCCGCACAGACAGCGCAGGCTGAAAACTTCATCCTCGAACAGCCGGACGGCTACGACACCGCCGTCGCGGAGAGCGGCATGAGCCTCTCCGGCGGCCAGCGGCAGCGCGTTTCCATCGCCAGAGCCCTGCTCAAGAACGCGGAGATCCTGATCTTCGACGACAGCACGAGCGCACTCGATCTCGCCACGGAAGCCGCGCTGTACAAAGCCCTTGCCGAGAATTACCCCGGCCTGACGAAGATCGTCATCGCCCAGCGCATCGCGACCGCAAGGCAGGCAGACCGGATCGCCGTCTTTGAGAACGGCGCCGTCGCTGCTGTCGGCACCCACGAACAGCTTCTCGCATCGAGCGCAGTCTACCGCGACATCTGCGATTCCCAGGGAGCGAAAGGAGGTGCCGCATGAGCCAGCAGCAAAGCACAGGCTCCGCCCGCACCGCGCAGACCCCGGGATTTGGCCGCCGTCACGGCAATATGGGCGCCCCCGTCGAAAAACCGAAAGAAGGCCGCAAGACGCTCCGGCGCCTGCTCGCCTACTTTGCGGACCACCGCGCCCGCGTGGTCCTGCTGTTCTTCATCGTCACCGCGACGGTGCTCCTCCGCATCGCCGCGCCGGCGTATCTTTCCCGCGCCATCGACTGCATCACGACCCGCACCTTCGACCGGCTCCCGCAAATCCTGCTGATCATGGTCATCCTCTATGCCACCAGCAGCGCCGCCGGCCTGCTCGAAGAATACCTCGGCGCCAAACTCAGCCAGCGGATCGTCAAAGCCATGCGCGCGCAGCTGTTCCGCAAGACGATCGATCTGCCGGTCTCCTATCTCGACACACATTCGCACGGCGATATGATCAGCCGCATGACCAACGACGCGGAGAATATCTCCAACGTCGTCTCCTCCTCGCTGACGTCGCTGTTCTCCGGCCTGCTGACGCTGATCGGGACGCTCTCGATCATGCTCTGGTACAGCTGGCAGCTGACCCTGCTTTCCTGCTCGGTCATCATCTTCTCGGTGCTGTTCACGCAGTTCCTGTCAAAACGCATCCGCAAGCTGTATCTGAAACGCCAGCGCCTGCTCGGGCAGATCAACGGCACGGTCAACGAGAAGGTCACCAACTACAAGACCGTCACCGCTTACAACCGGCAGGACGAAGCGGTCGCTGAGTTCAATGAGACTTCCGACGAACTGACAAAGACCGGGATCATCTCGGAGATCCTCTCGAGTTCGCTCGGCCCGGTCATGAACATGCTCAACAACGTTTCCTTCGTCGTGGTCGCTGTCTTCGGCGGCTATCAGGTCATTCAGGGCAATATCACCGTCGGCGTCATCTCCGCTTTCATCATCTACTCCAAGCAGTTCTCCCGCCCGATCAACGAACTGTCACAGCTGTACGGGCAGATCCAGACGGCGATCGCCGGCGCTGAGCGCATCTTCGAAGTCCTCGATGCCCCGGCGGAAAACAAGAGCGGCGATGTCCATATGACGCAAACGAAAGGCGTCATCGAGTTCGAACACGTCAACTTCTCTTACGTGCCGGGCAAGCAGATCATCCACGATTTCAACCTGCGGGTCGAAGCAGGCAAAAAGATCGCGCTGGTCGGTTCCACGGGAAGCGGCAAAACGACCATCATCAATCTGCTGATGCGGTTCTACGACATCGACAGCGGGCGCATCACACTGGACGGCGTCGACATCCGCGACATCGACTGCACCGATCTGCGCGACCTGGTGGGCATCGTCCTGCAGGACACCGTCCTCTTCACGGACACGATCCGCGGCAATCTGTGCTACGCCAAACCGGACGCCGCGCAGGAGGAACTCGACAAAGCAGCCGCCTTCAGCAACGTCGACCAGATCGTCGCTTCCTTCCCCGAAGGATACGAAACGATGCTGGTGGACGCCGGCGACAATCTCTCACAGGGCCAGCGGCAGCTCATCGCGATCGGCCGCGCGTTCCTCTCCTACCCGTACATCCTCATCCTCGACGAGGCGACTTCCAACATCGATACGCGTACAGAAAAGCATATCCAGGAGGCGATGTACCGCCTGATGGAAGGCCGCACGAGCCTGATCATCGCGCACCGCCTGTCCACGATCCGCGACGCGGATACGATCGTCGTCATGGACCAGGGGCACATCGTCGAGACCGGCACCCATGAGGAACTGCTCGCTAAGAAAGGCGTCTACTACGGCCTCTACCAGACCCAGTTCGCCGGCCAAGAGACCTGATCCATGCAGCGCGTGCCGCGCGGGCGACGCACCTCACCAAAGCAATACGCAAACCAAAACACCCCCGCATACCGCAGGGGGTGTCCTTTTTCGTTTGGGACATGGGGCCGTGCAGACTACTGCACGCTGACAGCCGTGTCGTCTTTGTCGTTCTCCTTGTCGAGGTCCTCGGGGATCTCCTGCTGTTCCCCGTACGCTTCGAAGTACTCGCCCGGATGGACCGCATTGAGCTGATCGAAGTATTTCTTGTAATCGTCGTGGAACAGTTCGAGGTACTCCTTATTGTTGGAGTGGTGCAGGTTGTGGATGTACTCGTGCTCCTTGCCGTTGATCGCATCGTCGGTACGGCCGAGCAGATAGACCGCCAGATCCGAGCACTGGTCGGAAATGCGCTCCAGGTTGACCAGCATGTTCTGGAACTCGATGCCGTTGATGACGTCGCACTGATCGTGCGTCATACGGTAGATGTGACGGCCTCTTAAGTCGGCGACCATCGCGTCGATGACTTCTTCCATCGGTTCGATCTGGAACGCCATAGAAGTATCGTCGTTGATATGCGCCTTTGCCGTCATCTCGAGAATGTCGCGGATCGCGTCCAGCATGATCTTCATCTCCTGCTGCGCCATCGGTGAGAACTCGCGCTTCGCCTCGCGCAGGTTGCGGATGTTGCCCGTGATATTGACAGCCAGGTCGCCGATCCTTTCAAAGCAGACCAGCGCCTTAAGCTGGTAGTTCTGCGTGCGGTTGTCTTTTTCCAGCTTAACATGCGGAGAGATGGCGATGATGTAGCGGTTGGCTGCATCGGCCATGCGGTCGAGCATCTCTTCGCGTTCCTGGATACGGTCTTCGCGCTTGGGCTCAAATTCGAACAGCTGCTGTCTGCACGCGTCGTAGTTGTGCAGTGCGACCTCTGCCATGTTGGCAATGAGCGCTTCGCTCTGGTCGAGGGCGATAGCCGGGTTGGTGACCAGACGCGGATCCAGCTTGCGCAGGTTCTCCTCGACGATGAGGTCTTCCTCGTTGACCGGTGCGTCTTTGACGATCTTCTCCGCGATATTCGCGAACAGCCCCGAGAACGGCAGCAGCAGGACCGCCGGCACCAGTCTGAACAGACCGTGGACGTTCGCGACACCGCCGGCTTTGAGCGGCATATTCCAAATCTCGTCGCTGATCAGTCCCGTGCCGTGTCCGATCACGAGCACTGCGATGATCAGGGCAGCCGCAAATACATTGTAGATGATGTGGACCATGCAGGTGCGGATCTGCTCCGGCTTGGCTCCGAGGCGGCAGACCAGATAAGTGGTCAGGCAGTCGCCGATGTTGACGCCGATGATGATGGCGAAGACCCCGCAGAAGTGCACGCCCATCGTGCTGGCGATGGACTGCAGGATACCGACGACAGCCGAGGAACTCTGGATGACCCCGGTGACGAAAACGCCGGAGAGGAATCCGAGGAAGTAGTTGTCTTCAAAGGAAACGAGCAGCGTGCTCAGAGAATCGCTCACTTCCGCGACCGCTGCGCTCATGTTCATCAGACCGACGAACAGCATACCGAAGCCCATGCAGATCGTGCCCGCCGTCGTGGCGCTGCGCTTC
>JAWRJC010000129.1:0-29351 GCA_040307715.1 Clostridiales bacterium
GTGCGGGCGGATCCACGCTTCTTCATCCGCTTCTGCCGCGGCCGCCTTCGCGCTTTCTCTTAAGGCAGCCTTCCTTAAAAACACCGCAGCGCCGGTCCCGTTGACCGGGGTGCTGCCGTCCGTCTCCTGTGTATTGCGGCGGCCGTAGGGGCGTTGGAGTTCCTGTTCTTCGGTGTGCGATTCCGTAATGCGGCGGAGCGCCTGCAGCAGTTTGGACAGGTCTGCCCACCGGGTGCCGAGGCCGGTCAGGCACATGACCATCCTGTGCGTGTGGAGTTCCACCTGGATGCCGTAGTCTTCGCGCAGTCTGCGCGCGAGTTCTTCCCCGCTGAGCGGCGGTTCGGTGACCCCCAGGTTGATCTTTGTGGGATCCATCCACGGTGCCGGCGGGATGCAGCGCACTCCGCGGAGCTGTGCCGCTTCCTCATAGAAACGCCTGACATCCTTGCCCCACTCATAGATCAGCTCACCGCGGTTGTTCTCGAGGATCTCCCCGTTCGCGTCAAGGCTGGCCAGCAGGATGTACGAAGGGCTGGAAGTCTGCACCTGCTGCAGACGGTCTTCCAGCGCGAGCAGATCCACTCCGCCTTCGCACGGTCCGTGCGCGGTCTTGCCCTGCACGTTCAGGACAGCTGTCTGTCCGAATCCGGCCAGCGTCTTGTGGATACTGTTGATGATGAGATCGGCGCCGCCCCGCTCCGCCGACAGGCAGGTCCCGTCGACTTCATCGAAGAACGCCAGATGCGCGCCGTGCGCCTGGTCGACGATCAGCACCTTATTGTGCCGCCGGCAGACCTCCGCGATCGCACGGATATCGCTCAGCACGCCGTAATAGTTGGGGCTCGTCACGAGCACCGCTCTGGCATCGCTGTTCTCCCGGATGGCCTCCTCGATCTGTTCCGCCCTGACCGGTCCGCAGATCCCGTACTCTTCTATGATATCCGGGTAGACGTACACAGGCCGGATCCGTCCGAGCGCCATCGCGTTGGTCACCGCTTTATGGCAATTGCGCGCCACGATGAGCGCGTCCCCTCTGCCGCACACCGCAAGAACCGCCGCGAGGATACCGCCGCTCGCGCCGTTGACCATGAGATAGCTCTTCTTGACCTGATACAGTGCTGCATACCATGCCTGCATGGCGCCGATCGGGCCTTCCGGATCCGGATTGAACAGATCGTCCGCCCCCGGGATCTCCGTGATGTCGATCTCGGCGAGGTGGTCGAGCAATCTGCCGTGCCCCGTCTTTACAAAGATCTCCGGCCCTTTATGCCCCGGCATGTGCAGCCGCGTCGTCCCGCGCCGCATATTCGACAGGAGAAACTCCTCCAGCGCCGGGCGGCCGCCTGTCCTTGGCTGCCGGCGCCCCCTGCTGTCTTTCATTTTCTATCACGCTCCCTGAGTTTGTACTGCAGCCCCTGACGCTTGATGCCAAGCTCTGCCGCTGCGCGGGAAATGTTTCCGCCGTTTCTCTCCATCGCCTCTTCGATCAGAGCCGCTTCGATCCGGTGCAGCCGCTCCGGCAGCGTCAGCCCTTCCTCGGTCAGCGCCGCTGGGCCGGCTGCCGCAAGACGGTCAGCCGCTGCGCCCGGCTTCTTCTCCGTCTCCGCAGCACTGTCCGCCTGTGCCGCGGCACGCCGGCGTTCGAACGCCTCGAACGGGAACCGGATGTGTTCCGGCAGGATCTCGCCGCTTTCCGCCATGGCGATCGCCGCAATCATGATGTTTTCCAGTTCACGGACATTGCCGGGGTACTCGTACCCGCGGAGCTTTTCAAGCGCGTCGAGGCTGAGGCTGAAGCGGACGTACCTGCCCTTGCGGCCATGCTTGTCGAGGAACCGTTCCGCAAGGCTCCGGATGTCTTCTTTGCGCTCCCTGAGCGGCGGAAGTTCGATATTGATGACCGCGAGGCGGTAGAACAGGTCGCTGCGCAGCGCATTGCGCGCGATCAGGTCCTCCGGCGGTTCGTTGACGGTCCCGATGATCCGGACATCGACAGGGATGTCCTTCGTTCCGCCCACGCGGCGGATGTATTTTTCCTGCAGGACGCGCAGGAGTTTGCTCTGCAGATCGTACGGCATCGCGCTGATCTCGTCCAGCAGCAGGGTGCCGCCGTTTGCCTGTTCGAACAGCCCGGCTCTGTCCACCGCACCGGTGAATCCGCCTTTCGCCGTACCGAAGAGGATGCCCTCCAGAAGGCTCTCGGGGATCGCCGCGCAGTTCTGCGCCAGGAACGGTTTGTTCTTGCGCATGCCGTCATAGTGGATGCTCTGCGCGAACAGTTCTTTACCGGTCCCGGTCTCCCCGTAGATAAAGACCGGCGCCTCGCTGCGCGATGCGCGCCGCGCGACATTCACCGCATCCCCGAACGCCGGTGCCTTGCCGATCAGATCGTAGAAGGTATAATGCCTGATCTTCGGCTGGGACATTCTGGGCGGTGCGATCTTCTCTTCCTGCAGCGCCAGGATCCGGTCCGCCATGGATTTGATCTCCGTGATGTCCCGGGCGAGCTCCATTGCGGCGATGACTTCTCCGTTGTCCCAGATCGGCACGGTCGTGTTGATCGTCGTGATCTCCTTCCCGTAGACATTCAGGAACGTCTGCTGCTGCGATTCCGTGGGCTTTCCCTTCAGCGCTTTGAGCAGGGTGCTTTCGTTTTCCGGGATATAGGAAAACACTTCCCGGAAACTCTTGCCGATGACGTCTTCACGCCGGATCTTTTCCATGTCCGCCATCTTCTGGCTGTAGATGACATTGATGCCGTCGCGGTCCACGATATGGATGCCTTCGTCCATTTCCGGGATCAGGCTTGTCAGTATCTTTTTATAGTCCATCCCCGTCTTCCTCCGCGCTCATTGTAGCATGTAATAAAAAATGGTGCAAATAATCTTGCACCATCTCAGGGATCTCTTTGCAGGCCGCGGCGTCAGTGCTTGCTGCCCCGGCTCCGCCTTCCGTCTGCAGCTTCCGGACGCCGCACATGACGTCTGGTGCCCGGTTCCTGTTCGTATTCCATTTCGATCTTGCGGAACGAATTTTGGCTGGCTGCTGCCGCAAGGTACGCCACAAGGAAGACCATGAGCGCCGCGATCGTAATGCCGCTGATGACCAGCGACCGTTCCCCGGCGAACTTTGCCGCCAGAATGATCGGCACCGCCTGCCCGCACAGCAGAACGACCGGATAGGCGATCATCGCGATCACCGCCAGCCCTTTCCCGATCCTGCGTTCTTTATCGACTCTGACGCAGCCCTGCATCACCGCGATCACGCCGAGCACATCCAGAAGCGCCGCCAATGCGGCCGCGCCGCCTTCCAGCATCGCCATCTTTTCCGTTCTGCCCGCGATGTCCAGCATGTGGATCGCCGGTCCGACCGTCCGGAGAAAGGCCGCCAGAAGCAGGAGAATGCCGCCGGTGCGGAATTTCTTACTGTACTTGGTTGCCGCCAGCGCGCCGTATGCCATCAGGAATTCCCCGACCGCTGCCGCCGCACAGCAGACCGACATCATCAGCGTACTGGACCGGAGCAACGACAAGACCGCGGTGGCTCCCAAAAGGAGCACCCCGATCCCGAAACTCTGCAGTCCTTTGTAACGCTTATCTTCTTTCATATATAATGATACTCTTTTCTGAACCGAAGCCGCTTACTGTTCCTGTCTGGCGGCCTCTCTGGCTTCCTCGGTATTCGCGCGGACCGCGTGATACCCGTCGAGCAGCAGTTTGCAGATATAGCCCTGCGCGATCGCACCGGTCACGCCGAGCAGGAGCGTGCCGACATACCCTGTGACCTCGGGCAGCATCTGCATCACCGGCACGAAGACCAGTGTCAGGATCACGATCGTGCCGACCAGAAGCGCCGTCCGCGGATATTTGGCTGCCAGTCTCGCATCGGTCATCTCCACGATGGGCTGCATGCCCTTCAGCGCCTTGGCAAAGGTGTAGAGGAGCGCGCAGATCGACATATACCAGAAAAACAGGACGTAGAAATCAATGAAAGTCCCTTCCGCAAGGCCGGCCTTGAGGTCCTTAACAATATAGAATGCCTCGCCCGCCACCATCAGAAGCCCGAACAGACAGGCCGCGCGGCCGCGTTTGAACTGCCCGCCTTTGGAGGACATCCTGTGGAACCCCGCCAGCAGGACCAGCCAGCCGAACGCCGTCACGGCGACCGCGCCGATCTCGATCGCGTTCTTCGTGACAAGCAGCCTGGACAGCTGCAGCAGGAACTGCACAAGGATCATGATGACATATCCGTATACGATGATCCGGATGCTGGAAACTCCGCTCTTAGATTTACTCACGGTGCATACTCCCCCTTTTACTTACTGTGGTATTATCCCACAATTCAAAGCGTTTTACAACCGTATCCACATTCTATAAGAAGCGGCTGTCAGGCGCACATCTGCCGGCGAACTGAGAACGTTCGTCTCGTAATATGCGACGGTGCCGCTTCTTGACTGAAAGCGCGATTCTTCATAAAATATATCGTAATTAGGCGATGCATAAACGGCCGCCAAGTCGACTTTTCACACGCAAAAGAGAAAGGAAATCCTATGCGCATCCGTAACGACTATACAAAAAGCGAAGAGATCATGGATGAGGAAATCGAATTCCTCGCCGCCTGTTCCGACGCCCTGGCACACCCCGCCAGGATCCGTCTGCTCCGCTACATCATGGCGCAGAACAAGACCAGAACGCCGGTCTGCAACAAGGATCTGGTGGCCGCCTTCGGCTACGCGCAGGCGACCGTTTCCCAGCACATGAAGACACTGGTGCGGTCCGGTCTGATCGAAACGATGAAAAAAGACAAGTCGACCTATTACTATGTGAACGCCGGTCTGGTCTATAAGTACGTTGACACCGTGAAAAAACTCTAGGGGGCTTTCATGGAATCGCCGAAAACGCCGCTGCCGGAAAACGCCGGCAAACCGCAGTACGTCTACATCCTCCGCTGCGCCGACGGCACCTTCTACACCGGCTGGACCACGGATCTTGCAGCCCGCGTCGCCGCGCACAATGCCGGCAAGGGCGCCAAGTACACCAGATCACGCCTTCCGGCGGAACTCATCTACCACGAGGAATACGACAACAAGCGGGAAGCGCAGGCCAGAGAACGCGCCATCAAAAAACTCACCCGCGCGCAGAAGGAGGCGCTGATCAATGATAGAAGAAAAGAAAGTTGAGCACATCGAGCTCTTTTACGACCTCATATTTGTCTTCTGCATCAGCAAACTGACCGCCATGCTGGAGCCGATGACCGAGCACTTTGATGACTTCGGTCTGCTGCCGGTCTACCTGATGCTGTTCGTGATCCTGCTGCAGATCTGGATCATGACCACCTTCCTGATGAACCGCTACGGCTACCGGCACGCAACCGATTATCTATGCATCTTCATCAATATGTTCTTCCTGTTCTTTATGGCGGATGGCATCCGCGAGGACTGGAGCGCGGACAGTTTTCTGCGGTTTCACGTCGCATGGGCACTGATCATGCTCAATATGGCGCTGCAGTTCGGCTACAAACTCCATCGCCACGAATGCATGGACAAACTGGACGACCGGATCATCAAACGCTACATGACGATCCTGCTCACGGAAGGTGCGCTGGCGGCAATTTGCGTTCCGGTTTTCCTTTATACAGGAATCGCTCTGACCATCGTTCCGATCCTTGCCGGCGCTGCGCTCACCGCCGCATCCGCCCGCCTCTTCGGCAAACGCCCGGTCCACTTCGATCACCTTGCCGAGCGGATCTCGCTGCTCGTCGTCGTCACCTTTGGCGAGATGGTGGTGGGCATCGCCGGGTATTTCACGGTCGAGGCAGAGCCGTACTACGGTATGATGGTGTTCCTGGTCGTGTTTGGCTTGTTCCTGATCTACGTATTCGATTACTATAACTATCTGGACCGCGAAACCAGAACCTCGGGCATCGGCTTTACCCTGCTCAACATTCCCCTGATCTTCGGCGCCAACAACATCACCATGGCGCTGGAAGCCATGCTCACCTCCGAGGCGGCCACACTGCCGAAGACCCTGTATCTGGTCATCAGCATGTTTGTATATATGGCCGGTTTCTGGGGGCTGGCGGTCTACCACAAACCGGAGTTTCAGTTCAAAAACGCAAAGAAACCCTGGCTGGGATACTCCATCGTCGGCGTCTTCCTGGCCGGCTGCGCGCTGATGCTCGCGCTGCACGATCAGCCGGCGGTCTCCGCCGCGCTGACGGTAGCGATGGTGTTCGGGATCCTGCTGCTGATCTGGCGGTTCTTCAAGGCCAATGCCAAAGAGCAGCGTGTCGCCGCCTTCTGCGAGTGGCGTCCGCCGGTGCAGGACTGACAGCCCGCCGGGCATGGCGATTCCGCAGTAAAACAAAAGAAGTGCAGACGGAACTGCACTTCTTTTTATTTGCACTTTTGAGCCAAGAACTAGTCCAGGTTGTACTTGTTCTTGAACTTTTCGATACGACCGCCGCGGGTCATATTCTTCTGCTGGCCTGTAAAGAACGGATGACACGCAGAGCAGATGTCCAGTCTCATTTCGGGCTTATCAGACATCGTGGTGAACGTGTTTCCGCATGCGCAAGTAACTTTACATTCCATATAGTTCGGATGGATTCCTTCCTTCATGCTTCTCACCTCTTTCTTTTGGCCGAGCCAAAAGTCTGTAGACAATAATTTTCCGCGCGTTTGCTCACGCGCCCTATGACTATATCACAAGGAATCGCTGAGTGCAAGAGCAAAAATGAATAGCGCGGCTGTCAGCCAGCCGTTCTCCCGCATCTGAAAACGATGCGCTCGAACTGGACTGGCTGCGCCTCGCTTACATTACTTTTACAGCGCTTCTGTGCCCGTCCAGTCAATCGTGTAGAAGTCGTCCGTAACACTGATGTGGACAGGCTCGCCCATGAGCAGCGGGTAGTTGACTTCCCCGTGTCCTGCCGGGAACCCGAACGCCACCGGGATGTCTCTGTCCGCCAGGAACTGCCGTGTGATCATCTCTGCGACGGATTCGAACAGCCCGCCGCGGATCACACCGAAGTTGGCCTCGTCGTCTGCCGGCAGCATCGTGAACTCGCCGAAGATGATCCCTGCCGCGCGGTCAAGAGCCCCGCAGTGATCCAGGATCGTCAGATACCGGTGAATCTCCCGGATGTTATCGTCCACATCCTCCAGAAAGAGGATGTACGGTTCGTCCATCGTCGTGCAGTCATACGCGGTCTGCAGGACGGTTACAAAGGTGGACAGATTGCCTCCCACCAGGATGCCCTCGGCTTCGCCGTTGATCCCTTTGAATTCCGTCTCGCACTTGTAGGACGGGATCTCACCCATCATCATGTGCTGCTGCACCTCGGCGCATTCCTCCGGCAGATCCATGAACGTCGCGCTCATGCTGGCGTGGATCGACGGAACACCCGCCATGGTCCACGCGGAATGGTAAACGGTGATGTCGCTGTACCCGATGATCGGCTTGTCCGCCTTTTTGATCAGATCCAGACCGGTCGTATCCATGACTTCCGCCGACGCGTAGCCGCCGCGGACGCAGTAGATCGCCTTGATCTCAGGATCGTTCAGTGCCCAGGTCAGATCTTCGATCTGTTCCTCCATGGTGCGGACCTCGGGGCAGACATATTTCCCCTCGACAGGGACATAGCCCCAGCCTTCGAGCCCTTCGAGCACCGCGTCGACCTGTTCGCGGCTCGGCAGTTCAGACGGCGAGATCACAGCGACCTTGTCTCCCTCCTTCAGGAAGTAGTCGTGCCCGTCCGGATACGCATTGTAGCCGGTGATCTCGATCTTCGTATCCTCACCTTCCGAGCGATACTCTTCTTCGTCCGATCCGCACCCTGCCAGCGATACCAGCAGGAGCCCTGCGATCAGAAGCAGTATCAGAGATTTCTTTTCTTTTTTCATGAGTCCACCATCTGCGTTTGATGATTTACCTGTCTTCACTTTTCAAGTCCCTCGAGGACGATCGTAAACGGCCCGTCGTTTTCGAGCTCCACTTTCATCTCGGCTCCGAAGATGCCGGTCTGAACGTTCGGAACGGTTTCCTTTGTTTTTGCGATAACGTATTCGTACAGTTGCTCCGCTTTGGCCGGATCGCCCGCCTCGATAAAGCTCGGCCGGTAGCCCTTTTTGCAGTTCGCGTAGAGTGTGAACTGCGAGATCAGCAGAACGCTGCCGCCGACCTGGTCGAGCGACAGGTTGGTCTTGCCCTCTTCATCATCGAAGATCCTAAGACCGGCCATCTTCTTGACGTATTTATCCGCAATTTCCTCGGTGTCGTCCTGTCCGACCCCAAGGAGCACCAGAAAGCCTTTTTCGATCGCGCCGTGCACTTTGCCGTCTATGGTAACGGAGGCGTGGTTGACGCGCTGGATGACCATCTTCATGCTTCATCCCCCTCTTCTTCCGGCAGTCCTTCTGCTGCCGGGATCTTGCCAAGTTTTCTTGTGACTCTGGAGACCAGTCTGGCCGCTTTCCAGTCGAACTGCGCCGTCACGACGCGGTCGTTGTGCGCCAGATCCTTGATGACCTTGATCTCCGTGAAGGCCGGAGACTTCTCCAGCAGTTCGGTCACGCCGTATGCCTGATCGCTGCCGATCTCCAGCACCAGGGTGCCGCCTTTCTTGAGATGGGCCGGGGCCCCGTCGATGATCCGGCGGTAAAAGTCCAGCCCGTCCGCGCCGCCGTTGAGCGCGGACAGCGGTTCCCACTGCCTGACTTCCGGCATCAGCGTGGGGATCACAGCCGTCTCGATGTAGGGCGGGTTGCTGACGATCATGCCGAAGCGCTTCTTCGCGACCGGGTCGAACAGATCGCCCCAGACGACGTCCGCGCCTTTGACCGCGTTCATCACGATGTTCTCCTTCGTCAGGGAGACCGCCGCCTCGGAGATGTCGGCAAACGTCACCTTCGCATCCGCGCGTTTGGCGAGTGCGATGCCCAGCGCACCGCTGCCGCAGCAGAGGTCGAGGACTGTTTTGTTCTTCTGCTCTTTCAGGAGCAGCTCCGCCGCCATCGCCACGACTTCCGTATCGAGCCGCGGGATGAGCACGCCCTTCTTCGTCTTGATCGGGATGCCCATGAATTCCTGTTCGCCGGTGATCAGCTGCAGCGGTTCGCGCTTGCAGCGTCTTGCCACCAGATCGAAGTAGTTCTCACAGGTCAGATCATCCGCCGGATTGGACCAGGACAGGAAAAACCGCGCCCGGTCGACGTGTTTGAGATAGCAGTAGAGCGCTTCCGCGTCGCCCTTGACGTCTTCGACGCCGGCTTCTTCGAGCTGTTTCTGCGCCATCTTGATGATGTCCGATACGAGTAAAAAGCTCATGGTACCTCCGTTATATCTTCAGGAATCGCCTTTTCAGGCAGGTTCTTTGATCACATGCGGTTCATAGATACGGCCGTCCTTGTCGCACAGCCCTTCCCCTGTCTGCCCGTCCTCGGAGAGGACCGCTTTCATCGCCGCGATGGCGACCTCGAGATGGCTGTCCGTCGGCTCGTTGGTGGTCAGCTTTTGCAGGAGCAGTCCCGGGATGCTGAGGATCTTCACAACGATGTTGTCGCTGCGCCCTGCCCACCGGAGCAGTTCGAACGACAGCCCGGCGATGACCGGCAGAAGCAGGAGCCGCGAAACGATCCGCCAGAACAGATTGGGCCAGCCAAGCAGGGAGAACAGGATCAGACTGATGACCAGAACGAACATCAGAAAACTCGTGCCGCAGCGCGGGTGCAGTGTGTAGAACTGCTGCGCGTTCGCCGGCGTCAGTTCCAGCCCGTTCTCATAGCAGTGGATCGTCTTGTGCTCCGCGCCGTGATACCGGAAGACGTCCTTGATCTCCTCCATCCTGGCGATGAGTACGACGTACCCGATGAACATGAGGATGCGCAGCACGCCCTCGGTCAGATTGAGAATGATCTCGTTTTCCGTCACATGCTTGAGCAGGTTGACGACGATCGTCGGCGCGATGATAAATATCAGCACCGTCGCCAGGATCGCCCCGATCACGGACATGGCAAGCGCAAAGTTCCAGGCACCTTTTTCCCCGAACCGGCGCACCAGCCAGCCGTAAAACCCGCCTTCTTCTTTTTTCTCTTCGGTGAGCGCCGCGGCGGCTTCCCGGACCGCGGACTGCCCGCCGTCACCGTCCGCCTCTGCGGCCGCGTTCTCCTTCTCCTCGTAAAACCCCGGATGTTCCCGTTCGAAGGTCTCAAGGACATCCGCCGAATAGGTCAGGATCCGCGTTCCCTGCACGAGGGAATTGACGAACACAAAGACGCCGCGCACGAAAGGCACTTTCGCGATCTTCATCTGCGGTTTGTTCTCCTCGATCTTGATATGCATCGTTTCGTCGGGGAGACGCACCGCGACGGCTGTCTTTTCCGGCCCCTTCATCATGATGCCGTTCAGGACCGCCTGTCCGCCCGTCTTGGTGGGGCATGCGTCTTTGATAAATATCCTTTTCAGATCCATCTATCGTGTTCGTTCCTTTTGCTGTATCAATTTGCCGCCCGTCTGCCGGCTGCTGCCGCGGAACTCCCGCATCTTCGGGATGATCCGCATGAATTCACGGTTGTCACGCGTTTGCATCAGCGTGTCGATGATGAGCTCCGTCGCTTCCTGGGTATCGCCGCTTGCCAGCGCACGCCGCATGTACCAGACGGCTTCCATCTCCTCCTGATCCATGAGCAGATCTTCCCTTCTCGTGCCGGACGAGTTGAGATCGATCGCCGGAAAGATGCGCTTCTCGGACAACCCGCGGTCGAGGTGGAGCTCCATATTGCCGGTGCCTTTGAACTCCTCGTAGATCACGTCGTCCATCCGGCTACCGGTCTCGACCAGCGCGGTCGCCAGGATCGTGATGCTGCCGCCTTCTTCCAGGTTGCGCGCCGCCCCGAAGAACTTCTTCGGCCGGTACAGCGCAGCCGGGTCCAGACCGCCGGAAAGCGTTCTGCCCGACGGGGGCTCCACGAGGTTGTACGCCCTTGCCAGACGCGTGATGCTGTCGAGCAGGATCACGATGTCCTTGCCATGTTCGGCGAGCCGCATCGCCCGCGCCAGGACCATTTCGGCAACTTTGATGTGGTGCTGGGGCTGCTCGTCAAATGTCGAGTAGATGACTTCGCCGCTCGTGAGAGACCGCTTCATATCCGTGACTTCCTCCGGACGCTCGTCCACAAGGAGCACGATCAGTTCGCATTCGGGGTGCAGTTTTTCGATGCTGGCGGCCACTTTTTTGAGCAGTACGGTCTTGCCGGCTTTGGGCGCCGCCACGATGAGTCCGCGCTGTCCCTTGCCGATGGGTGCCACCAGATCCATGACGCGCATCGAGAGGTCCGCCTGCCCGTTTTCCAGCCGCAGCCGTTCCTGCGGGAAGATGGGCGTCAGTCTGTCAAAATCCGGCCTGCGTCTTGCCGCCCCCGGTTCTTCGCCATTGACCGTCGTCACATACAGAAGCGCGCCGAACTTCTCGGTGGGTGCCGGATGTCTGGCAATGCCGAAGATCTTGTCCCCGGTCTTCAGATTGAACCGGCGGATCTGCGTCTGCGACACGTAGATGTCCCGGTCGCTGGTCAGGTAGTTGTGGAATCGCAGAAACCCGAATCCGCCGTCGGCGAGTTCGAGGACTCCTTCGACTTCATACCGTTCCTGGCGGTCCTGCCTGCGGCCGCCGCTGCGCTCTTTGCGGTCTGCCTTCTGCGCGGTTTCCGCAGCAGGCTCCTCCGGCACAGGCCTTTCCGCATCCTGCGGTGTCTGCGTTTCCGCCGCCGCAAACCCCGCTTCGGCGAGTTCGAGCAGCTTTCCGACCAGTTCTTCTTTTTTGTATTTATAGTAGGCGGGAACACCGGCCGCTTTGGCCAGTTCCTTGAGTTCCCCGATCTTCTTTGATCTCAGCAGTGTTTCGTCCATTGGGAATCGCCTGCGGGCAGAGACTATTTGCCCAGATACTTCTTGAATTTGACGTTCTGGCCGAGCAGCGACTTGGTCAGCCTGAGACGCCGTTTGATGCCATTATCATAGGCGTATTTGAGGGGATTTGCCGCCTTGCCGGCCTTCTGCAGCGCTTTCACGCGGGCGCGGTTCTTCGGGTCCTTGATGTAGGTCTTCATGACACTGTTCGGGACGACCGTCCAGAGGTGTTCCTCCGTGACCGCGCAGAACTCCGCCGGCTTGTCCTCGATGTAATCCTCGACGACCAGCTTTGCGATGTTGGCGCCCGCATTGGTGACGTAGTAGTTGCTGCGGCCCTGGCGCGTGTTGATCTCGAACGCCTTGTACCTGCCGTCGCGCACGTCGTATTTGATGTCGAAATTGGAGAAACCGACAAAGCCGATCTCCTCCAGAAGCGCGCGGAACTGCTGCTCCACCTCTTCATTGTGCTCGGTGATGATGCAGGCATGGTTGCCGATGCCGTGCGGAGTGTGCTCTTCAAGCAGCACATGGCCCAGGCACATCATGCGGACCTTGCCGTCTTTGCCGGAATAACTGGTCAAAACGCGCATGGCGCTGTCATCCCCGGGGATGAACTCCTGGACGATGAGCGCATCATTGTATCCGGCCGTATAGATATCGATCAGGATGTTCTGGAACTCCTTGTAGTCCTTGGCGATGTAGACTTTTTTCTGCCCCTCGAACGGGTGCTTCCAGTACTCGATGCCGCTCGCCGGTTTGACGATGTACGGCGCTTCGAACGGCAGCTGCACGTCGATACCCATGTCTTTGCGGTGGATGAAAGTCGCCGGATAGTCTACCCCGTGTTTTTCGCACAGCTGGTAGAACTGTTCCTTATCGATCAGACGGTCCATAAGATCCACGTCGATGTACGGCGCCACGACATTCTCCGGGAAGTCATTCTTGAAGCGCGCGGCGAGTTCCACGTAGCTGTCGCCGCAGCCCATCAGGATGACGGTCTCGTCTTTGTGTTCGTTGGCGAACTCACACACCAGACGGTGGAAGACCTCCGGCACGTCCGCCTGTTCATTGGCAGTATAGCGGATGATCTTGCTGTCCATGCAAGGACCGGACGGGTACTTGCCATAGCAGAAGGAAACGATGCCGTAGGCTTCGTGAAAAGCCCTCGCCACGCTGTATACATTGATGTCGCCTGCAAAAAGCAGGGGCTGGAATTTCTTGTTCACGCTGTTCTCCTTTATGCCGGGACGCCTTCCGTCCCATCTTAATCATCGTACCACGAATAAGACCGCAGAGCAATTGCCCTGCGGCCTTAAGAAATGCTTATCCTTTGTGTCAGCCGCGCGCCTTAGCGGTCCGCTGCGCCAGGACTGCTGACGCGGGAAATGCCGCGCTTCTGACTAGTTGTACTTGAAGAAGCCTTCGCCGCTCTTCATGCCGAGTTTGCCCGCACGGACCATCTTCTTGAGAAGCGGATGCGCGCGGTATTTGGGATCGCCGAACTCTTCGTACAGGACATCCATGATCGCCAGGCAGACGTCCAGGCCGATCAGATCGCCCAGTGCGAGGGGGCCCATCGGATGGTTGGCGCCGAGCTTCATGGCATTGTCGATGCCCTCCGCGTCGGCGACGCCGTCAGCCAGGATGCCGATCGCTTCGTTGATCATCGGGATCAGGATGCGGTTGACGACAAAGCCGGGCGCTTCCTCGACTTCGACCGGGGTCTTGCCCAGTGCCTTCGTCAGCTCAAGGATGGTTTCCTTGGTCTCTTCGGACGTTGCCAGACCCTTGATGATCTCGACCAGTTTCATGACCGGGACCGGGTTGAAGAAGTGCATGCCGATGATCTTGTCCGGTCTCTTGGTGGCGGAGGCCAGCTCCGTAATGGAAAGAGAGGAGGTATTGGTCGCGATGATGACATCGTCGCGAACGAGTTCATCCAGCTGTGCCAGCAGAGCCTTCTTGGACTCCATCTCCTCGAGCGCTGCTTCGATGACCAGATCGACGTCCTTAACGACTTCGATGTCCGTGCTGCCGTGGATGCGGCCCATGATCTCGGTCTTCTGATCCTCGGTGATCTTCTCTTTTGCGACCATCTTGGACAGATTCTTTTCGATCTTGGCAAGACCGCCGTCGACGGACGTCTGTCTTCTGGCTCTCATGTAGACTTCATAACCGTTCTGCGCCAGGACCTGGATAATGCCGGCACCCATAGTCCCGGTGCCGAGTACACCGATTTTCATCATAATTCAAACCTCCTCTTTATATTAGTTGTTAAGGTAAGCACGAATTGTTAAAACTTTAACTAATTGCTTATCCTCATTTTACCACTTTCGCCCTTCCTGTAAAGGGGGGCGGGCTAATCCATAAAATTCTGTATTCTTGCAAATGCCGCTGTTCAATACGGCCGCGCGTTACGCGTAATACAGATTTGTCGTCACGTATTCCGGATCGCAGGTCACATCCAGACCAATCGCCTTCAGGCTCTGCTCGTCGCGGTCGGAAAGGATCGCGGTGCAATGTGCCCGGCACCCGCGCAGATCGCTCAGCTTCTGCGCTGCAGCCTCGGCGGACGGGTTGGTCGCCGCGGAGATCGTCAGTGCCATCAGGATCTCCTCCACGTTGAGGCTGGTCCGGTCGTGCAGCAGAACCTCTGTTTTGAGTTTCTGGATCTCGTTCAGGACCATCGGCGAGATCAGATGGATGCCGTCGGAAAGCCCTGCCAGCTTTTTGACCGCGTTCAGAAGGGCTGCCGCCGCCGCGACCATTCGCCTGGAGCTTCTTCCCGTCACGATCGTACCGTCCGGCATTTCGAGCGCCATCGCGACCATGTTCTCATATTTCGGATCAATGGCCGCCTTCTCTTCCTGCAACGCGTGCGCGGCTTCGATGACCGAACGGTCTTCGACCTTGACGCCCAGTTCGTCCATGAGCAGTTTGCAGCGTTCGACGCTCTGCGGGCCGATCTTGCCTTTCTTGTAATCGCACTGTGCGATCAGATACCGGCGGATGACCTCCTGACAAGCCGCTTCCCGGCAGACCGCATCGTCTGTGATGCAGAATCCTGCCCGGTTGACGCCCATATCGGTCGGCGATTTGTATTCGGCTTCCTGTCCTGTGATCTTCTCGATGATCCTCTTCAGGACGGGGAAGACTTCGAGGTCGCGGTTGTAGTTGACCGCTGTCTCGCCGTACGCTTCCAGGTGGAACGAGTCGATCATGTTGACATCCCTGAGATCCGCGGTCGCCGCCTCGTAGGCGATGTTGACCGGGTGCTTGAGCGGCAGGTTCCAGATCGGAAAGGTCTCGAACTTCGCGTAGCGCGCTTTCACACCGCGCTTGTTATCGTGGTAGAGCTGCGACAGGCAGGTCGCGAGCTTGCCGCTGCCGCCGCCGGGGCCGTTGACGACGACCAGCGGCTTGGTGACCTCAATGTACGGGTTGGCGCCGTAGCCCTCTTCACTGACGATCGTATCGACATCCGTAGGATAGCCCTTCGTGAAGGTGTGCTTGTAGACCCGGATGCCGCGGCGTTCGAGCCTGCGGATGAACATATCCACGATCGGGTTGTCTTCGT
Organism: Clostridiales bacterium; assembly: GCA_040307715.1. Lineage (GTDB taxonomy): Bacteria > Bacillota > Clostridia > Peptostreptococcales > Anaerovoracaceae > RUG13615. The sequence goes on from JAWRJC010000129.1 coordinate 15,487, forward strand.
ACCGGGTAACGACCACACTGTTGATCGAAAGGTCCCACTTGCGGAACATATCGATGATGCGGAGCACTTCAAGGTCGTACGTGATGCCGAAATCCTGACGGGTCTTGCTCGTCGCGATATCGCCCGCGTAGACGCAGATAATGATCTCCGCCTGGTCTTTCATCTTCTGGAGCAGCTTGATCTTGGCATTCTCATCAAAGCCGGGCAGAACGCGCATCGCGTGCTTGTCCTGGACCAGTTTCCCGCCGAACTCCAGATAGAGCCGCCCTTCCTTTTCGTGGATCCTCTCCAGAATGTAGCGGGACTGCTCTTCGATATACTTGTCTGCATCAAATCCGATCTTCTGCATCTCTTCCCTTTCTGTACTACTTCGCAGCGATTGGTCCGTCCGTTATGAGCGGACGCTGATCTTCAGGCGGCTGCGGCCTTCCGCCAGCCCTTTCAGACTGATGTTGTAGTCGATGTCCACATCTCCGCCGTCTTCCATTGTAACATTATTGACCAGTTCATTGGTGAGGACTTCCATTTCGATCGGACCGAAATCCGTATCGTAGTAGCCCTGGTAGCGCTTGCCCTTCTCGAAATGGATCTCGGTGTCCACCCCGATCGACTTGCCTCTGCGGGTCATGCGCACTTTGTCGGGTTCCAGCTTGAGCCGCGTCCGGCAGCCCGGCATGCCCGTCAGATAGCTCTCATCGTACGTCAGATAGAGGGTCCCGTTCCGGTCGTACAGTTTGCCTTCCGTCACGAACTCCATCGCGTCGTCTCCTGTTTCGTCATAGGCGTGCTGTCCGGTGATGGTCAGAACGACTTCCTTCATTGCTTTCCTCCCTCGAGTGTTTTGATAAGACCGGTCAGTTCCTCTCCGGAAAACCGGTACTTGCTGCCGCAGAACTGGCAGCCGAGTTCCGCGCCGCCGTCTTCTTCCACGAGCCGGCGAAGATCGCCGAGCCCGATCGTGGCGAGTGCGCTTTTCATCTTTTCTCTGCTGCAGTCACACTGCCAGCGGATGTCCCGGAATCCAAGCGTGCGGGGGTAGTACTGTTCCGGCACGTTGGCAAAGATCCTGTCGCGGAGCGATTCCAGAAGGCCCTCGCCGCCAAGCCCCGCCTGTTCTCTGGTAAGACGCAGGCTTTCCGTGATGGGCGGCATGCTCCCGAGAAGCGATTCGAGCGCCTCGATCGCCCCCTCCTGCGCACCGGGCAGCATCTGGATGAAGAGGCCGCCCGCGCATTCGACGCGGCTGTCCGTCCCGATGCGTACACCAAGCGCGAACGAAGTATTCTGCTGTTCCGATACATAATAGTAAGCCGTCAGGTCTTCCGCGATCTCCCCGCTGACGAATGCGATCGTTCCGGACCAGGGCTCCTTAAGACCCAGGTCCTTGATGACGGTCAGCTCACCTTCGCCCAGCGAAGCGCCCACGTCCAGTTTGCCGTTCGCCTTGAGCGGCAGTTCGACGTCCGGGTTCGCAATATAGCCTTTGACCGCGCCGTCGCCGCGCCCCACCGCCAGGATCTGTCCTGCGGGGCCGTCTCCGCGGAAGTTCACGGTCATGCGGTCGTCTTCCTTTTTGAGGAGCAGGCTCATGATGCCCGTTCCGGTCAGAACACGGCCGAGGCCCGCCGTCGCCAGCGGGCTCGTATGATGAATGTCCTGTGCAGTCTGCACAAGCGCTGTCGTATCTGTCAGATAGATCCGGTACGAACCGCTGCGGTCCACACCAACCAATGTATTTGCCATACCTTGGGAATGCCTCCTGTCTTACATTTCTTCTTCCATGATCCGGCCGACGATGTCCTCCTGCTCGTCGAGCAGTTTGCGGACATCCTCTTTCGTCTCCGCCCGTGCGAACACGTAAGCCTTGATCTTCGGCTCCGTCCCGGACGGACGGATGATCGTCTTCTCGCAGTCGCTGCGCGAGAATTCCAGCACGTCCGCCTTCGGCAGATCGCCGATGCCGTCCAGGTAGTCCAGTACTGCGAAGTCCTCCGGGAAGAACGCCTCTTTGTTCTCCCGCAGTTCCTTCATGATGCGCTGCATCTTCGCCGCGCCTTTCATCCCCTCAAAGGTGAAGCCGCGCGTCTCTTCGCGCATGTATCCGTATTCTTCGTAGATATCCCAGAGCGCGTCCGTCAGGTCCATGCCGCGGCTTTTGTAAAAGCCCGCCATCTGCGCGATCAGCACAGCCGCGCTGACGCCGTCTTTGTCCCGGACGTGCGATGCTGCCAGGTAGCCGTTGCCCTCTTCAAACCCGAAGAGGAACCGCTCTCCAAGATCGTCCATCTTCTGCCCGATGTACTTGAATCCCGTCAGCGTCGTTTCCACGCGGACGCCGTACTTTTCGCAGATCTTGTCGATCAGCGGGCTTGAAACGATCGACCGCACCATGACCGGGTCCTTCGGCAGATCGCGGTTGGCGCACAGATACTGGCAGAGCAGGATGCCGATCTGGTTGCCGGTCGGATACCAGTAACGGCCGTCCGACACGCGTACCGCGACGCCGACGCGGTCGCAGTCCGGATCGGTAGCCAGGACCAGATCGCCGCGTACCTTGTCGCAGATCCGCGTCCCCTCGGCGAATACATCGATCCGCTCGGGGTTGGGGATCGGGCAGCCGGGGAACGTGCCGTCCGGCGTCTCCTGGGATTTGACTTTATAAAGATGCCCCACGCCCGCCTTGAGCAGCGTGTGCGTCACGAACCGGTTGCCGGTCCCGTGCAGGGGCGAGTAGACCACCGTCAGCAGCTCTGTCCCGCCGGCGGGCAGGGACTGCCGGAGCGCTTCCTCCATATACTCGTCCAGAACACTGTCGTCGATGTACCGGAACAGCGGGGAGGACGTCAGCCCGAACGCCAGTCCTCTGATCTCCTGGAAATAGCCGAGGCGCTCGATCCGTTCCATGATCAGGCGCGGTGCGTCGCCCACGATCTGGCATCCATTTTCGTCGTAGACCTTATACCCATTGTATTCTTTCGGGTTGTGGCTCGCGGTGATCATGATGCCCAGCGTGAGTCCGAGCCGGCGGATCGCATAGGAAAGCGACGCCACCGGGGAGATCTCTCTGTACATGAAGACCCGGATCCCGTTGGCGCACAGAACGCGCGCGGTGACTTCGGCAAATTTTTTGGAATTGATGCGGCTGTCGTAAGCGATGGCGCAGGATGGTCCGTTCTCGCCTGCCGGCAGACTGTTGAGATAGTCCGCCACCCCCTGGGTCGCGCGGGCGACGACATGCACGTTCATCCCGGTCGTGCCGGGGCCCATCTTGCCGCGGATGCCGGACGTGCCAAAAGAGAGGTCTTTATAGAAAAGGTCCTCGATCGCTTCGTCGTCCTCCGCAACAGCGAGCAGTTCCCTGCGCAGCTCTTCGTCCAGATCTCTCTGGCGCAGCCATTCTTCGTATTTTTCTCTGCTGGTCATTTAATTGGCCTCACGGCGGTTCTTATCCGGGTTGCGGGTCAGTTCGATGATGTCTTTCATGTGATCGTCGCTGGCCTGCCGCGCCCGGTCGGGGTCGCCCGCGAAGATGGCATCCACGATCGCCTTGTGCTGGTCGGGGACTTTGATGAATTTCTCAAAACTATCGTAATACAGATAGCGGAAACGCAGCACGAGCTCATACAACTGATCGATGACGTTGACGAGGATCTTGTTCTTGCTCCCCTTGACGATCAGCGAGTGGAAGTCCGTATCGAACTTGATCAGATCCACCGTGCTGCCCTCTTTGACCGCCTCGTTGTACAGATGCTCGACTTTGCGCAGTTCCTGCTTTTCTTCGTCTGTCATATACAGTGCTGCCCGGTAGGCTGCAAATCCTTCCAGATTTTCGCGCAGTTCGAGGATCTCGAGCATGTCTTCCATTGAAACGCGGGAAACATACGCGCCGCGCCGCGGCTCGATGACGACCAGCCCTTCTTTCTCGAGTTTGTGGATCGCCTCCCGGATCGGCGTTCTCGAAACACCCATCTGTTCGGCCATCTCGACTTCCATGAGCCGGGTGCCGGGCACGATGGTGCCGCGCAGGATCTGCATTTTCAATTCTTCATATACGATCTCCCGCAGTGGCCGGTGGCTCTTGATGCCCAGTTCAAACATGATGCCCTCCTTCTTCTCGATGCTGCGGTGCGCGGGGCGTTACACGATCGTCCTTGTCAGGATCACCTGTGCGTCCATGCCCTGCAGCGCATGATATGCCCGCCGCACTTCCTCCGCCTCCGGGGCGATAAGGAAAACGGTGGGGCCGCTGCCGCTCATCAGAGCGACACCGTTTTCGATACATTCTTGTATTTTGCATTTTGTATACGCAACCTCATGATACCGCTTGAGCGTGTAAAGTTCAAGGGTGTTGCCCATTTTTGAACAGGCGCTGAAGAGGTCATGTTTGTTTAATGCAAGAACGACCGCATCGATATCCGGGCGTTTCGCGGCCGGGTCCGGGACGGCTGCAGAGGCCTCTCCGGCTGCGCCGTATCCCAGGATCGCGTCGATGCCTTCGTAGGCGTCTTTTGTGGAAACGCCGATCGGCGGTTTGACCAGAAGAAGGTGGGCGTCCACCGGCGGCAGGACGGTGATCTTTGTCCCCGTGCCTTCGCCGAGTGCGCAGGCAGCTGCCAGCGGGTCGTCTGCCATGCCGAGCACTTCGTTGACGCGGGCGGCGCCCATCACGGCGAACGGCACGTCCGCGCCGAGGCGCGCACCGGCCGCAAGCAGCTCCGCCAGATCAAAACCGGCTTCCCACAGCGCATTGCATCCGAGCAGGACAGCCGCGCCGTCGGCACTGCCGCCGGCCAGCCCTGCAGCCATCGGAATATGCTTCTCGATCCGGATGGTGAGTTCCCCGCGCGGGACCTCTCTGCCCTTCTCCTTCATCGCGGCAGCGAGCACCGCCGCCGCTTTCCAGGCGAGGTTGTGCGCGTCGCAGGGAACGGACGGATCATCACAATACAGACGGATCCGGAACGGCAACGAAGCATTCTCCGTGTCCGGCGCGGTGCCGGCCGGCGCTTTACGCCATTCCAAAATAACAAGATCATGCAGCTCGATGAGCTGCATGATCAGTCTGACATCGTGATACCCGTCAGGCCTCTTTGCGAGTACGTCCAGGGATGGATTGATCTTGGCGTGGGCTTTCAGGGTGATCGTTTGCATGTTGGCTCCTCTTACCGGCGTATCAGTGTTTCGGCGCTTTGTAGCCGCTGCCTGCCTCGGAGATCGGACGCGGACGCGGAACGCGCAGATTGTCGTTCTTGACCTCTTCGGCTTCTTCCTCGTCTTCCTTATCGCGGCGGGCCTTCTTAGCCTCTTTTGCTTCTTTCGCCTCGAACTTTTCTTTCTTTTTCTTTTCCTCGGCGACGATATCTTCTACGCTCTTGCCGGTGCGTTTCGCTTCTTTATACGGATTGACCGCTTCATAGCCGGTCTTCTTTTTGCCCTCTTCCGTTTTCTTCTTCGCGTCGCGCATCGTGAAGAACAGCATACCGCCGATCATGGCGACCATCATACCCATGGAGATCATCATGGAATTGCGCGGGTTGAGCGTGGTGAACTTGACGGTATACGGCTCAGCCAGTTCGTTGCCGCTCACCGCGACGAACCCTTCATCGATCGTCAGGGTGTATTCCGAATTGCCCTTGATATCTGTCTTCGAGTTGTTGGGATCGGCAAGCACCAGCATAACGGTGGGATCCTCCGCGCTGAAGACGACCTGCGTCGGCACCTTCTTGCCGTTTTCGTCTTTCATCGTACATTTGCCGATGTTGCCCGGCGCGTTGTCCGTGCTGTAGATCTCTTCCGAGAAGAAGACTTTGACGCCCATGTTCTCGATCGCCATGCCGGTGTCGCCGTCCTTCGGCGTCGTCGATACAACTTCGAGACTGCTCTTCGCGCCGAATGCGGTGACCGTCATCGCACCTGCCAGGATCAGTGCCAGAACCAGGATCGCGCCGATGCGCTTTGCCCTATGTTCCCTCTTCATATTAGTATTGCCTCCTTTAGGACCGCCTTTCCGGCCGGTCTTCCTTCCGTTTTCTCACCCGCGTCTTTCTGAGCGCGGCGAAGAAATCGCGGATCAATTGACTGCACGTCTGTTCCATCATGCCCCGGCGCACCTTGACGCGGTGGTTGAGCCGGTCGTCCTCCACGATGTCGTAGAGCGAACCGCACGCCCCGGTCTTCGGATCTGCCGCGCCGTAGATCAGTTCCTCGATCCTGGCCAGCACGATGGCCCCTGCGCACATCGAACAAGGCTCCAGTGTCACGTACATCCGGCAGCCGGTAAGCCGCTCGTGTCCGGTCTTCCGGACCGCCTCGCGGATCGCCAGCATTTCCGCATGCGCTGACGGGTCATGGTCCGCCTCGACACAGTTGTGTCCGCGGCCGATGATCTCTTCGTCTTTTACGATGACACAGCCGATCGGTACATCGCCTGCCTCACCTGCCATTGCCGCCTCTTTCAGGGCCTCGATCATGTACTTTTCCATACGCCCAACAATAGTATCACAATTCGGGACCGTGTTCAAGAATTAACAGAGAACCGTTCCTCCTCTGCTTGAAAAAGCCACCCGCCGGTAGTATGATAATCGCGAATTACCATGAAAGGAACGGATTATGCTGCTCGACATCCTCGTTTTACTGATCATCATACTGGCAGGTGTCCTGGGCTACCGCAAGGGGTTCGTCCACACGCTGATCCACACGGTCGGCTGGGTCGGCGCGGTCGTGATCGCCTACCTGATGATCCCGTACGGGATTTCCTACGCAAAAAATAATACCGGTCTGTACGACTGGCTTCACGGTGTCGTCGAAAAAAAGTTTGACGTATCTCTTAATGCGATCGATGTCACGACCAACAGTCTGCCCGACAGCATTTCTTCCGTGATCGACGACTACTCCACCGATATCATCAACGGGATCTCCGATCAGATCACCCAGATCTTCGGAACGATCCTGGTCTTTGTCATCCTGTTCTTCCTCGTGAAGATCCTGCTGTGGGTCATCCTTCACTTCTTCTCCAAAGATTACAACGACGGATTCACCAACTTTGCGGACGGGCTGTTCGGTATGCTGTTCGGTTTCCTGCGCGGCGCCATCCTGGTGCTGGTCCTGCTGGCCGCCATGCTGCCGCTGATCAACGTCATGTCAACAGGGATGACGGAGGCGCTCACCAGCCAGCTCGCGCACTCCCACATCGCGGGACACATGTATAATGAAAACTTTATCCTGATGCTGCTCCAGACGCACTTCGGCTGAGCCGCTGCTCCCGCTGCCGCGCTTCGTGTGCCGGATCAGTCGGTGATCTTTCTCGCTACGATGATGAACCGCCCTTCCTCCACGCTGTATTCGCAGGTGGACAGGGTAATGAGCTGATCGCCCCATACCGGCGTGACGCCTGTATCATAGATCGAAAGGGCCTTGACCCCCTGCACATACGCATCGAAGGACGCCTCATCTGTGATGGAAGCGTATTGATAGTACTTGAAAACGTCCGCGTTTTCCGGATAAATCTGCGTATAGCAGACCGCCACGACCTCGTAAACGCCCTCCCCTTCCAGCGTATCGAAATGGATGGTCCTGTGATCATCACAGAAGGATTGATCGTCGTATTGCAGGATATCGTGGAACATCGTTCCGTTCTTCATATTGTGTCCGTAGATCAGCCAGTTGGAGGAGCCGGGGATCGCGCTGTCCGCGTCGAGGAACGGTGTGCCGGCCATGCTCTCCTCCTTTTGGAAGTTGCGGCGCAGATAATACTCCGGCTCGTTGGGCGTCCACATGACCGGATAGTCGACTCTCGTCCCTTCGATCCGGATCCACCCGGCAATGTCCGGGTTTTCTTCGTGCAGTGCCGCCACGTCATGCCCGCCGTCCACGGTCAGCTGCCGGAACGCGTTCTCCGCCTGCTGTCCTTCGATGTGATGCAGCGTAAGATACCCGGCAGAGCCGAGGAACACGAGCAAAGCGATGACAAAAATGATACGGCGGATGATCTTCATAACTGGTCCTTTCCGGCAGACACTGTCTTAAGCGCATTCATTATATAAAACCCCCGCCGGGATAGCAAGGCGCGGCGGGCGGGTCGAATGTGCAAAAGAAGGAGCGATTCCGCCTGTAGCAGATTGAAATCGCAATATCCGTTTGATAAAATATTTACATCTAATACAATTCTGCGACCGGACATTCGCCGCGCGGCGGTCCGGGATGAATGAGAGGATAAAGACTATGAAACGCATTGTAACGCTGATCGCCCTGCTGGCGATGATGACATTGCTTGTGACCGGACTGGCCGGCTGCGGCGGGAGCGAAGGAGGCGGCACGGACACCATGAAAGACCCGGCCGCAGGCAACTGGTACATCGTTGACGGTTCCGACATCACGACGCTCAAGCTCGACGGGACCGGCGGCGGTTCCCTCGGCGGCGACAGTATTTCCTATTCGCTCGACGGCGATACGGTGTCGCTGACGATCGACGGAGAGACAGTCGACGTGACCATGGGGGACAGCGAATACGGCGAAGTCCTCAAGGATGATGAGGGCGTGATCTTCGCGTACCGCGACAAGAGCGCAGCCAAGGAGATCGCGGCAGGCGGCGGCGGGGACAACTACGCCGAAGCGATCCTGGGCGACTGGTACATGCCGAATGAAGGCGAACTGTTCACGCTGACTTTCGAAGCGGACGGCAAACTCACCCTCAACGGGACCGTTCCTATGACCTATACACTCTCCGACGACAAGGTCACCATGGAGGCGAACGGCGAAACCTATGACCTCTGGATCGCCGACGAGGACGGCGACGGCTGGGTGCTGGAAGAAGCCAACGGTGATATCGCCGCCTGGAAAGACCAGTCCATCGCGCAGACGCATGTCAAACAGGAGACTCAGGCAGCCACCGATCTGGGCGGAAAAGAAAAGTATGTCGGCAACTGGATCGGCGATTCCTTCACCTATAGCGGTGTCGACATGTCGCTGTCCGAGGCCAACATGACCTTCAGTATCAAGATCGATGCGGACGGCACCGCCACAGCCATGACCAATGGCGAAGCGGATGGCTCGGCATCCTGGGTCTATAACGATGACGGCACCATCACGCTCACGGACGGCACCGGTGAGCTTCCCGACCACAGCTACATCGACGACGCCGGCAAACTGCACCTCGGTCTGAATGCCGATGACGGTACGATGTGGATCATCTGCCACAAAGAATAGCATTGCCGCTGCAGCAAGCGTATCAAAAGGAGCCCCGCCGGGGCTCCTTTTTCGTATCCGCATCCCGTATCCGCCGCCATCCGGCTCTGACTCCATTGCCATTTCCGAGCCTCTTTGATAGTATGCTTTTATAAACAACCACTATTATCATCTACATCTATGATTATATGAGGTTTGCATCATGAAACGGTTTACAGCTCTGATCGCCTTACTGGCGATGATGATGGTCCTGGCTGCGGGGCTCACTGGCTGCGGCAGCAAGACGGAAGGCGGCGGCACGGACACCATGAAAGACCCGGCCGCAGGCAACTGGTACATCGTTGACGGCTCCGACATCACGACGCTCAAACTCGACGGCACCGGCGGCGGTTCCCTCAGCGGCGACAGTATTTCCTATTCGCTCGACGGCGATACGGTGTCGCTGACGATCGACGGGGAGACCGTCACCGTGACCATGGGGGACAGCGAATACGGCGAAGTCCTCAAGGACGATGAGGGCGTGATCTTCGCGTACCGCGACAAGAGCGCGGCCAAGGAGATCGCGGCAGGCGGCGGATCGGCAGACTACGGTGAAGATCTTCTGGGCATCTGGTACATGCCGATGGACGGAGAAGTCCAGACCCTGACCTTCAACGAGGACGGCAGTGTGGATTATAGCGCCGGTGCGTCACTCACTTACGAGATCACGGGCGATGCGGTCACCCTGATCAACGGGTCCGACACGCTGGACCTGGTGATCGCGAACGATACGATCGAGGGCTGGGTCCTGAAAGAAGCTGACACCGGCAATGTCGTCGCGTGGCAGAGCGAAACGAAAGCGACCGTGAGCGGTATGACAGACAGTTGGGCAGAGGAAGGCCAGACACAATCCGGCTCCATCAAGAAGGAAGACTTCGTCGGCAACTGGATCGGCGATTCCTTCACTTACGGAGGCGTCGATATGTCGCTGTCCGAGGCCAACATGACCTTCAGCATCAAGATCAACGCGGATGGCTCGGCGGCAGCCATGACCAACGGGGAGGCAGACGGCTCGGCGACCTGGACTTTTAATGATGACGGCACCATCACACTCAAGGACGGCACCGGCGAGATCCCGGATCACAGTTACATCGACAACTCCGGTCATCTTCATCTCGGGTTGGAGGCAGACGACGGTACGATGTGGATCATCTGCCACAAAGAATAAGCAGGATGGCCGTCTGCTGTAAGAAGCGGTTGTATCTATATGAGAATCCAAAAAGGAGCCCTGCGGGGCTCCTTTTTCATGTCCGAATAATCAAAAACGCGGCTGTTCGCGAAGGGTCCTTCGCGCGCCGCGTTTTCATTTCCTTCTCCGTACACAAAAGGCAGCCCCTCGGGACTGCCTTTCGGATGTCATTATCAGATTGTTACTATCTTCGCATCTGCTATTCTGCCGGCACGTAGCTGGAGAAGAGCCTGTCGAACTTCTCGAGCGTTTCTTCGACGACTTCGTCGGTCACAGCGGAGCTGGTGTACAGCCGTCTGCCGGACAGCGTGACGATGCCTTCGGCCATGAGGCCCATCGCGAATTCGTTGAGCGCCTGCTCTCTTTCCGGATATCTCTCCTGGAACTCCGCCTGCGTCTCTTCGGTCACGCGGATGCAGAAGGTGCCGGTCACGTCGATGTGGACGATCGCGGGCTGGACATAGACGGAGAAGGGCAGGTTGTACTTATCGAAGATCTTCTGGATGCCTTCGCCGAGCTTCATGGAAGCCTCAGCCGCCTTGCCGCACGCGTCGATCTCCTGCATCTTCTTCAGCGAGTAGTAGCCGGCCAGGCAGCACATCGGGTTCGCGGAGAGCGTACCGCCTACGTGGACCTTGCCGTAGCCCGCCCCTTTGGGCGGTGCGAAGTGCTGAACGATCTCTCTGCGGCCGCCGACACCGCCTGCCATCGGGTAACCGCCCATGATGACCTTGCCGAAGACGGACAGGTCAGGCTTGACGCCGAAGAACTCCGCCGCACCGCCAAGACCGACACGGAACGCGGTGATGACTTCATCGTAGACCAGCAGGGTGCCGAACTCGTCGCACAGGTCGCGCAGCTGCTGCAGGTAATCCTGGTGGACCGGCATCGCGCCGCCGTTCGGGCCGAACGGTTCGACGACGACTGCTGCGGTGCCGCCTGTCTTTTCATTCTCTTCCAGCTGGGCGCGCATCGCGGGGATGTCGTCGCTGGGGACAGCCTGGACGTTCGTGTGGTAATACGCGGGAACGCCGACGGAAAGCGCTTCCTTGAGACCGGCAATACCGTAGTCATACTCGAACGTATCATTCCAGCCGTGGTAGCCGCACTCATGCTTGATGATGTTGGGCTTGCCGGTATACGCACGGGCAAGACGCGCCATCGCCATGTCCGCCTCGCTGCCGCTGGCGAACAGACGCAGCATCTCAACGTGCGGGACCAGCTTCATGACTTCCTTGGTCAGGAGCAGTTCGTATTCACTGAACAGACCGGTGATCGGGCCGTCGCCGTTGAGCAGCTCGATGACCTTCTCGCGGATCTCAGGATCGTTGCTGCCGAGCATGGTCGGGCCGCCCGCCTGCAGGTAGTTGACATACTTGTTGCCGTCCACATCCCAGAAGTACGCGTCTTCGATCTTCTTCATCGCGACCGGGAACGGATAGTTGATGGACAGGTTGTGCTGGACCGCACCCGGAATGCAGGTGCGCGCTTCGTCCGTCAGTTCCTTGGACTTCTGGCATTTCTCATCGAAAAACTTCTGATACTTTTCGAGTGCATCCGGACGCATGTGCAGAACGGGGGCATCCCACAGCGCCTTTGCCTTTGCCTTGACGTTATCGACGTCAAACCATCTTTCTTTTTCAATCATTTTTATCGTCCTCCTTTAACGGGCTGTCGGAAAGCCCGGAACAAACGATTCTCTATCGATTTTATTGTACAACGTAGGGCGAAAACTGCAATACCCACAACATATTTTTATACTCTAAATATAATTGTAGGTGCCCGCGTCTGTCCGCTTCCGAACGCGGCGATCCGGCGGCAGCATGGTTAAGATGCCGTTAAGTGCCATTAACAGCCCGCTAAGGAATCGCTCTGCCTCGTTTCTTCCCAAAATCTTAACAACCACCGGTCTTATAATTGAGACGAACTTGTTAGAGGAGGGTTCCCGCAGACGCGGACCCGCAGTGCCGCAGCCATTGCCCCGGAACGGCAGGCCGGCAGGAAAGAAGGGTTTGATATGTACAGCAAAGAATACGACAAAGCTAAGAAAGAGTTCAAAAACTGCATGCTCATGGGACCGATGACGCTCGGCGTTTCCTGGGTCCTCGCATTCAAGGAATGGGCCCCGATCATGCGGATCGAGAAAGCGAAAGCCATGCCCGGCACCTCCGATAATGGAATCCTTTAGGGAATCTTCCTTTTGTAGGCGCACAAAAAGCCACAGGCCAGTGCGGTTACGTACCTGCCTCATCTGTGAAGCCAGATACGTATTATTTTCAACGATTGTCTGTCTTCCGCCCTCAAAAAGTGGCTAAAGAAGCAACACCTCCTCAGAAATCGTTGAAATCCGTGCGTACATTTGCCGCCATGCAAGGCAAGTACGTAAAAACCTCTTCACCAATACTGTGAAGAGGTTTTTTGTTTCACGTTCGAGCCGTCTCCGCTCTGCCTTCGCTTCGCTCGGCAATCGCGGACGTCTCTAGCGAAAAATCCGCCTGCAACTCCCGCTTGCGCGGATCGTTGGGCGGATTGTTTTGGCGATCCTGGCGCGGACCGCAAAGAAGACCCGTCCGTGCGGACAGGCCTTCTTTTTCATCATATGGATCTCAAAGGGGGTGGATCCATTGAGAACAGCTTCTTGCGCCCTCTTTCACGGCCGCCTTTGCCGCCTCTTTCGCCGCGTCTTTCCGGTACCGGATCAGGGAGACGACAGCAGCAGCAGCGATCGCTAATGTGGAAACGCCGTACGCATAGTCCCGGATCATAAAGGAGTACACGCTCCAACCGAGCACGTTCACAAGGAACGAGATCTTTGTGGAAAACAGGGTTTTACATGTGTAGTTGCATACCGTGAGCTGGACAGCGAGCATGATCGGGAAAAGCCCCATCGGTCCTTCCCGGTTGACTAGCAGGCCGCTGATAACAGCAACTGCAGTGAAGATGACTGTATAGGACTTCTTATACTTGTCGAACGCGACGAGTTCATTGCGCAGGACCGTCGGCGCCAGCGTGACCATGCGCACCCACGCGCAGAAAAAGACCGAGGATAGCATAAGGAATGCACTCTCCAGTGCCTGGCAGTGGTAGGCTTTTTTCTTATCGCTAATGACGCAGCTCAACCCGAGGAAAACGGATGCCACGGCGGAGAGCAGGTTTCCGATCAGGATCATATTACAAATTGTATATTGCATATTGCACGCTTATATAAACAAAATAGCACACCACTTTGGCTGTGTCAATACGTGTATATTGCATATTATCGGCGGCCGGCGTACAATAGCAGTGCGAAAAGGAGGAACAACGGAGGAAGACTATGCCGATCCCCAGCAAAAAAGAATCCCCGCAGGTGCTCTCTGCGAAGGAGAAGATCTACAACCAGATCCTTGAGTGGATCGTAGACGGCACGCTCGCGCCGCAGGAAAAGTTGAACGAGGTAGATCTGGCCGCTTACTTT
>JAWRJC010000130.1:0-4426 GCA_040307715.1 Clostridiales bacterium
GCAGACGGCGTCGTCCAGTCCATCTCCCACACGCAGGACAACCGGACGGAAGTCATCGTCAAGGGCGAAGAGGAGACCTCCTACATCGTGCCGTTCAACGCGACCCTCAAGGTCAGCGAAGGTGATTACGTGGAGGCAGGCGACAACATCACGCAGGGACCGCTTTACCCGCATGATCTGCTCAGACTGAAGGGCGTCGAAGGCGTTTACCAGTACCTGATCAAGGAAGTCCAGAAGGTCTACAAAGATCAGGGTGTAGACATCAACGACAAACACATCGAGATCATCGTCAGCCAGATGCTTTCCAAGAGAAAGATCGAGGATGCCGGTGACACCGACCTTCTCCCGGGCGGGCTGTACAGCGTGTTCGAGATCGCCGACGCCAACGCGAAGGCGGAGGAAGAGGGGCTTGAGCCCGCGACTTCCAAAGTCACGCTGCTCGGTATCACGAAAGCCTCCCTGGCCACCAATTCGTTCCTGTCCGCAGCGTCCTTCCAGGAGACCACGCGTGTCCTGACCGACGCGGCCATTAAGGGCAAGACCGACAGACTGCAGGGGCTCAAAGAGAACGTCATCATCGGCAAACTGATCCCGGCCGGCACCGGCATGAAGACCTACCGCAACATCGAGGTCGACTACGGTGTCAACAAGGGCATCATCGACGAGTATTACAGAGAACTCGAAGCCCGCAAGGCGTACGAACAGGCGCAGCAGGAAGGTGCGGCAAAGACAGAGACCATCGATGCGCAGACCGTACAGGACATCATCGATGAAGATCAGCTGCCTGCACAGGACCCGGCTGCGGAGTACGCAGACGAAATGGGGATCATCCACACGGATGACGAATAGCATCGGCTGACAGCTGGCGGACCGGCTTCAACCAAAACACACAGTTGACAAGAGCAACCCAATCGTGATAGTATGTTTCACGTTCGGGTTGCTCTTTTGTTGCGATCCGATAGATCAATACCCCGCAAGGGAGAAAGGAGAGAGTATATGCCTACCATCAACCAGCTGGTTCGTCAGGGCAGACAGACGAGTGTGAAGAAGTCGACGGCTCCCGCTCTGGGCAAAGGATTCAATTCCCTGCACAGAAAAGCCACCAACATCAACTCCCCTCAGAAGAGAGGCGTTTGCACATCCGTCAAGACCGTCACCCCGAAGAAACCGAATTCGGCACTGAGAAAGGTCGCCAGAGTCAGACTGACCAACGGGATCGAAGTTACCGCTTACATTCCCGGCATCGGTCACAATCTGCAGGAGCACAGCGTTGTGCTGATCCGCGGCGGAAGAGTCAAGGACATCCCTGGTGTCCGTTATCACATCATCCGCGGCACTCTGGATACCGCCGGTGTGTCTGACAGAAATCAGGCGCGTTCCAAGTACGGTGCCAAGAGACCCAAGAAAAAGTAAGTTAAGATCGGGAATATGCTCTTGAAATAAATACAAGACGCATGCACGGCCCGGGACATTTTGACGGCCCGGAACCGAGTACCCGAAGCCAAAGAGCAAGGAGGGAAGAGACGTGCCAAGAAAAGGAAACGTACCCAAGAGGGAAGTGCTTCCGGATCCCGTTTACGGCAGTGTTGTTGTCGCAAAGCTGATCAACAGCATCATGCTGGACGGGAAAAAGGGAACGGCACAGGCCATCGTTTACGATGCTTTTGAGCAGATCCGTAACGAGACCGGTGAAGAACCCCTGGAAGTCTTTGAAAAAGCAATGAACAACATCATGCCTGTGGTCGAGGTCAAAGCCAGACGTGTCGGCGGCGCCAACTATCAGGTACCTGTTGAAGTGCGCGCAGAACGTCGTCAGACACTCGGTCTGAGATGGCTCACCGCTTACACCAGGGCCAGAGGTGAAAAGACCATGTCCGAGAAGCTCGCGAAGGAGCTCATGGATGCTGCCAACGGTGCAGGTGCTTCCGTCAAGAAGAAGGAAGATACGCACAGAATGGCAGAGGCCAACAAGGCATTCTCGCACTACAGATGGTAGTGGTGCAAAAAAATCCTAGCGAAAGGAGGGAAAACGATGCCCAGAAAATTTTCATTGGAGAATACTAGAAACATCGGCATCATGGCACATATCGATGCCGGTAAAACAACGACAACGGAAAGAATCCTCTTCTACACCGGACGTACGCACAAGATCGGGGAGACTCATGACGGAGCTGCCCAGATGGACTGGATGGAGCAGGAGCAGGAACGCGGTATCACGATCACCTCTGCTGCTACGACTGCACAATGGAAAGGTACCAGGATCAACATCATCGACACCCCGGGACACGTGGACTTCACCGTTGAGGTCGAAAGATCGCTGCGTGTACTCGACGGTGCCGTCACGGTACTCTGCGCCAAGGGCGGTGTAGAGCCCCAGTCCGAGACCGTATGGAGACAGGCCGAGAAGTACGGCGTACCCAGAATGATCTTCGTCAATAAGATGGATATCATGGGCGCTGACTTCTACCGCGTCGTCGACATGGTCAAAGACAGGCTCAAAGCCAACGCAGTGCCCATCCAGCTCCCGATCGGGGCGGAGGACACATTCGTCGGCATCATCGACCTGATCAATATGAAGGCGGAGATCTACAAGGATGAACTCGGCAAGGAGTTCGACATCGTTGACATCCCCGAGGATTACATGGACAGCGCTGAAATGTGGCGTGAATCCATGCTCGAGGCGGTGGCGGATGCGGACGAAACGCTGATGGAGAAGTTCCTGGAAGGTGAAGAGATCACACCCGCAGAAATCAAAAAAGCTATCCGTCAGATGACGGTCGCGAACAAGATGGTCCCCGTGACCTGCGGTTCCGCGTACCGTAACAAGGGCGTGCAGATGATGCTTGACGCAGTTGTCGACTTCATGCCGTCCCCGCTGGATATCCCGCCGATCACCGGTATCAACCCGAAGAACAACGAGGAAGTCACAAGAGAAGCGGACGACAACGGTCCGTTCGCGGCACTCGCGTTCAAGATCATGGCGGATCCGTTCGTCGGCAAGCTGGCGTTCTTCCGTGTGTATTCGGGAACGCTTGATTCGGGTTCCTATGTCTATAACTCGACGAAGGGCAAGAAGGAGAGGGTCGGCCGTATCCTCCAGATGCATGCCAACAAGCGGGAAGAACTGACAAAGGTCTATTCCGGCGACATCGCTGCAGCAGTAGGTCTGAAATCTACTACAACAGGGGACACTCTGTGCGACGAAAAGAGAGAGGTCATCCTCGAGTCCATGGAATTCCCGGATCCGGTCATTGAGATCGCGATCGAACCCAAAACCAAAGCAGGTCAGGAAAAGATGGGTACTGCTCTTGCCAAACTGGCGGAAGAAGATCCCACATTCCGGACCTACACCAACGAAGACACAGGGCAGACGATCATCGCCGGTATGGGCGAGCTGCACCTGGAGATCATCGTTGACAGACTCCTGCGTGAGTTCAAAGTCGAAGCGAATGTCGGCAAGCCGCAGGTTTCCTACAAGGAAACGCTGTCCAAGGAAGTCGACGTGGACTACAAGCACAAGAAGCAGACCGGCGGCTCCGGCCAGTACGGTCACGTCAAGATCCGCGTCTATCCGAGAGAGGCCGGCGAAGGTTTCGAATTCGTCAACCACATCGTTGGCGGTGCGATTCCGAAGGAATACATCGGCAGCGTAGAAGAAGGTATCAAGCAGGCCCTGGAAGACGGCCCGATCGCCGGTTACCAGGTCGTCGACGTCGGCGTCGAACTGTACGATGGTTCGTACCACGAAGTCGACTCTTCGGAAATGGCATTCAAGACCGCTGCTACCATGGCGTTCAGAGAAGCCTGCCGCAAGGGCGCTCCGATCCTGCTCGAGCCGATCTTCAAGGTCGAAGTCACCGTTCCGGAAGAATACATGGGCGATGTCATCGGCGATATCAGCAGCCGCAGAGGCCGCATCGAAGGCACGGATATGAACAATGGTGCAGTTGCCGTCAGAGGCATGGTACCGCTGTCCGAGATGTTCGGTTATGCGACCGACCTGCGTTCCAAGACACAGGGCCGCGGCGTCTATGTCATGCAGTTCGACCACTTCGAGAAGCTGCCTGACAGCCTGGTTGAAAAGATCAACAAATAAGAAAGGGTATAACAAATGGCTAAGCAGAAATTTGAAAGAACCAAGCCGCATATCAACATCGGCACCATCGGCCACGTCGACCATGGCAAGACCACGCTGACAGCGGCGATCACATCCGTTCTGGCGAACAGATACGGTCTGGGTGCTGACGTTGCATTCGATGAGATCGACAAGGCTCCTGAAGAAAAAGAAAGAGGTATCACCATTTCTACCGCTCACGTAGAATATGAGACACCGAACAGACATTACGCGCACGTTGACTGCCCGGGACATGCTGACTACGTCAAGAACATGATCACCGGTGCTGCTCAGATGGACGGCGCGATCCTG
>JAWRJC010000131.1:0-14151 GCA_040307715.1 Clostridiales bacterium
TACGACGATGACCGGCAGATGAAAGTCATCACGGTCTCTCCGACGGCTGATTTTGAAGGGCTGCAGAAAGTGGCGGTGTTCCTATGAGTCTGCGCCGGGTGATCATTCTGTTTGCAGCCGCCTATGTGCTGCAGCTGTCTCTGGCGCCGCTGTGCGCTGTACGGGGGATCATGCCCGGGCTGATCCTTTGTTTGATGATGACCATTCTGTTTCATTACAACAGCGGTTACAAATGCCTGCCGGTCGCTGTGATCGCCGCGCTGATGGCGGATATGGCAGCTGCGCAGTATACCGGTCCGGGAGCACTGGTCCTGCTGCTGACAGCAGGACTTGTCTATCTGTTCAGGATCAACCTCAATACGGATAATATTTTTCCTATGCTCGTGACTGCAGCGTGCGCTGTCGTCTTTTACGATGTTGTCTACTGGGGGATCCTGAAAGTGTTCGGTGAACCGATGGGGTTCGTTTTCATGATCAGACAGTGCGGCGGGCATGTGCTCTACGATCTGGCAGTTGTGGCGGTCCTGTTCCTGATCATGTCCCGGAAAAAGCCGGTCCAGGTCACCAATGACGAGGTGGAAGTGGACGGGCAGGGGGTCGTCGATCCCCGCCGGGAAAGATGGTATGAAAGATGGCTGCCTTCCCGTCTTTTGAACAGGAAGGCCGAATAAACAAACAGGAGATAATCTTAAGAGCATGTTCGACAGACTGCGCGGATCAAGATACATACAGGTGCTGGCATTCCTGCTGATCCTCGCCATCATCCTGATGGTGCGTCTTTTTATGCTCACCTGTCTGCAGCATGACAAGTGGGCGCAAGTGTCGGATGACATGTCTGAGCGGAGTATCTATGTGGAAGCGCCGCGCGGGGAGATCTTTGACCGGTACGGCAGGCTTCTGGCCGGGAACAAGCAATCCTTCTCTGTCCGTATCAGCGGCAGCGGGCTCAGCAAAGAGGAACTCAACCGCAATATCGAGACCCTCATCGGGATCCTGGACAAGAACGGAGATACCTTTGAGGATAATTTCCCGATCGTGATCGAAGGCGATTCGTTTAAGTATATCTATCAGGATGAGATCGACAAATGGCTTGCCGGAATGGGATTTGACTCCGGCATGACAGCAGAAGAAGCATTCAATGCGATGCGGAGTCTGTTCAATATCGATCCTGGTATGGACCGTTACGACGCGCAGAAAGTCCTGCAGAACACCTATAACCAGTATCCGCCGATCTCTGTTTCGGACATGGAATTCACGCAGGATATCCAGAAGCGCAACTTCATCCAGCGGTATTTCGGTGATGACGAAGACGCGCAGAAAATGAGCGCGGAGGAAGCGTTTAAGGCGATCCGTGAAGCGATGCTGATCGACCCGTCGCTGACAGACGAAGAGGCGAGGCGGATCATGGTCCTTCGTGACGCGGTCGCTTCGTCCGGCTACAGCAAGTACATGCCGGTCGTTGTGGCGAAAGATGTTTCGGAAGAATCGGTCATGCTGATCGAAGAAAAACAGGATGAACTGGCGGGGATCGAAGTCATCTCCGAAACGACCAGATACTATCCCAACGGCAGCGCAGCCTCCCACATTCTCGGGTATGTCGGACCGATCTCGGAAGAAGAGGCGGCGTCCCGTCCCGGCTATCAGGCGGACGCGATCATAGGGCAGGGCGGTATCGAAGGAAGCATGGAGGAGTACCTGAAAGGGGAGAACGGGGAACGCCTCGTGCAGGTCAACGCACAGGGGGAACTCGTCCAGACGCTGAGCGAGACCGATGTCAAAAAGGGACAGGACATCTATCTGACCATCGATCTCGATCTGCAGAAGGCAGCAGAAGAAGGGCTCGAAAAGACGCTGAATGCGATCCAGACGAGCGGAACCATCCAGAGCGAATACGGGAACACAACGATCACCAAAATGTCGCCGAACGCCAAGACAGGCGCCGTGGTCTGCATCGATGTCAATACCCATGAGATCCTGGCGATGGCGAGTTATCCGGACTATGATCCGAACCTGTTCTCGGAAGGGATCAGCCAGAAGGACTGGGACAGCCTGCAGAGCACGAACCTGCGCGATCCGCTCGCACCTGCGCCGTTGTACAATCTGGCGACGATGGCGACCGTACAGCCCGGCTCAACGTTCAAACCGGTCACAGCCACGGCTGCCCTGGAAAAGGGGCTGGATCCGGACTGGCTTCTGAAAGACGAGGGGGCGATCGAAACCGCAGGTCACACCTTTGCCTGCGTTGCGTGGAATACCAACCGGACCAATCATGGGTATCTGAACCTGTACCGCGCGCTGGAAGTTTCCTGCAACTATTACTTCTATGACATTTCCACCGGGTATGACTGGGCGCTGGAGCAGCCGCTCGGATACGATATCGACTATACTGATATCACGCATTTCGCAGAGGAGTACGGTCTGGGCAAGCCGACCGGTGTAGAGATCAGTGAAGCGGTCATCCCTGTGCCTTCTGAGGCGCGGCGTCTCGAAACGCTGCAGACCAATCTGAGTTATGTCCTGTACGCGAACGCGGAAGCGTTCTTTGAACCGAATATCTATAAGAATCCCGCCCAGCTCGACCGCAGTATCGAAAAAATGAAAGGATGGCTCGCGGAAGACAAGCTTACCTGGAACATGCTCTACGACGACCTGATGCCGGATGTCGGTATCAAGGACAGTGCGCGCCAGAGGGTCGGCGAGATGATCCTCTACGACTACTATCCGCAGGCAGCCTGGTCGACCGGTGATACATTCAACCTCTCCATCGGACAGGGCGAAAACGCCTACACACCGCTGCAGATGGCGAACTATATCGCAACGCTGGGCAATGACGGCATTTTCAATGAAGTGACGCTGATCCGGTCCGTTGAGGATCAGGGCCTGAATGAACGCGGTCCCGGAAAACGGATCGATATCAGCGACGAGAACTATATCGAGTACATCATGCGGGGCATGAAGCTGGTCGGCAGCGGTGAGGATTCTTCGGTTTCCAAGATATTCGAAGGTCTTGATGTCGATGTCGCGGCAAAGACCGGTACCGCAGAGCGTGCAGGTAAGATCAATCCGCCCTCTGAAGTGGAGTATATCAAGTCCCACCTCGGCGAGATCGCACCGGATGTTTCCTGGGGAGAGATCGAGGAGGAAATGACAAGGCTGATGGAGGAATATCCGTCCACCTACAGCAGCCGTGATACGGCTGTGCGGCGCGCTGTCATCAACCTGGCGGGTGTTTCCGAAGCAACCATCGACCAGTTCAAGGCAGACTATGAAAACTTCGCCTGGGTCGTAGCGCTGGCGCCGGCGGATGACCCGCAGATCGCAGTCGTCGCAATGGTGCCGCAGGGGGCGACCGCTGCCAATGCAGCACCGATCGTCAAGGAAGTCATCGGTGCGTATATGAAACAGAGTAATGATTACAAGGACCTCATCGTCCGCAATGTGATCCGGTAAAGGAGATAGGAAATGGGAAACGTCATCGTCGTCGCATCCGGTAAAGGCGGGACGGGGAAAACACTGTTCACATCCAACCTCGGCGCTGTGCTCGCTATGCGCGGCAAACGCGTCGTGCTCGTTGATATGGATATGGGGCTGCGCAATCTGGATCTGTATCTTGGTCTGGAAAGCAAAGTCGTTTACAACGTCATGGATGTGCTTTCCGGCATGTGCCGGATCAAACAGGCGCTGATCCGGGACAAACGGTTCGAATCGCTGTATCTCATCGCCGCGTCTCCCAACAGGGATGAGCGGGATATCACCGAACTGCACATGCAGATCCTCTGTGAAAAACTCGGCGAAGCATTTGACTATATCATTATCGATGCGCCGGCGGGGATCGGGGAAGGCTTTGAACTGGCTGCCGCGGCAGCGGAGAAGGCTGTCGTTGTGACGGAGGCGGACACCGCCGCGATCCGTGACGCGGATGTTGTTGACCGGGAACTGATCCGGCTGGGTATCGAGCAGCGGTACTGTGTTTTCAATAAGGTCAAAGGTGATCTGATGAGTATGGGCGTCATCCCGGGGATCTCTTCTGTCTCGCGCGGGATCCGCATGAATGTCGCCGGCATCATCCAGTATGACGATAATATTCTGGTTTCCGCCACCCGCGGTGTGCCCATCGTGATGAAGGAGGATTCCTACATTACACAGAATATGGAGCGCATCGCAGACCGCATCCTTGCGGGGGTGTGAGGATGGACAGCGTCCGGAAAGAAGGGGGGCATATGCTCACCCCCATCGCGACGATCCATACAGATCTCCCGGAAAAGTTCGGCGTGCCGCGCCAGAGCGGGGTGGTCGAAGACCTTCCGGGAATCATTGTTTTTGCGCCTTCTTACCGCAATCCGGATGCCCTGCGGGAGCTGACGGGCTTTTCCCATCTCTGGCTCATCTGGCAGTTCAGCAGGGCGGCGGAAATCTGGGGAGAAGGCTGGCAGCCGATGGTGCGGCCGCCCAGACTTGGCGGCAACCGCAAGGTGGGCGTCTTCGCATCGCGGTCTCCGTTCCGTCCCAATCAGCTGGGGCTGTCTGTTGTACGGATCGAAGCGGTCATCACGTGCAAAGAGGAGGAAACGCCCTGGAACGGACCGGCGGGTACCGGCGCGTATCCGTACATCCGCATCCGCGGTGTGGATATGATGGACGGGACACCGCTGTATGACATCAAACCGTATATCCCGTATTCGGACAGTATTCCTGACGCGGCGCCGGGATACACAGCCGGCAGCTGTAAGAGCGGCGGGCAGGAAAAACTCGATGTCAAGATCCCTGCGGAACTGGCCGCAGCACTCCCGGAGGGAAAGGAAGATCTGGTACGTGAATTGCTGGCGGCGGATCCGCGGCCGCCGTACCAGGACGATCCTGAACTGATCTACGGTATGACATTTGCAGGTGTCAATATTAAATTTATTGTTAAGAATAGATGCGCTGTCGTAACAGCAGTAGAAGCTGCTGCAGGCGGACTGTCACACAGATAAAAAAGAGCGATTCCGTACAGAACCGCTCCGCTCATACCGATATTTATTGAGATCCGGTCTAGAACTGGATCTCCTTATTTTTGATCGCGATGTTGTAGACGAACCCGAGGCAGATCATATTCGAAATAATGGAGCTGCCGCCGTAGCTCAGGAAGGGCAGCGTGATGCCGGTGACCGGCATGATGCCCATCGTCATGGCGATGTTCTCAAAGATCTGGAATGCGAGCATGCCGATGATCCCGATAATGATCAGGGAACCGAACATGTCTTTGCAGGTGCGGGCCACGCGCGCGATCGCGTAGAGCAGCCAGGCGTAGATGAGAATGACCGCGGCACCGCCGATGAAACCGAGTTCCTCGCAGATGACGGAGAAGATGAAGTCGGAATTGCGGACGGGAAGGAACTGCAGCCCTTTCTGGGTGCCCTGGAAAAGGCCTTTGCCGAACAGGCCGCCCGATCCGATCGCGATCTTGGACTGGTAGACCTGATAGTTGCCTTCGAGCGACAGATTGTTCGGGTGCAGGAACGCGTCGATCCTGACTTTCTGATGGTATGCCATGAAGCGGTAGGCGAAGGGGATCATCAGGATGACGATCGCCGCGCACTTCGCGAAGACCCGGTAGTCAAGCCCTGCGTAGAACACCATCGCGATGAAGATCGCGATAAAGACCAGCGCCGAACCGAGGTCTTCCTTGACGACGATCAGGATGAACGGGGAGCAGTAAAGGATCGCTTTGCCAAGCCCCATGAACGTCCGCAGATCGTTTTTGTGCTTTTCCAGATAGTCGGCGAACAGGATCATGAATGTGATCTTGACGATCTCGGACGGCTGGACATCCATAAAGCCCAGATTGATCCACGAACGCGCGCCGAAGTGCTCGACACCGATGAACGGGACGTAGACGAGCAGCAAAAGACCGATGGAACCGATGTAGATCCACTTGATCACATCCTGAAAGACCGTGTAGTCGATGTTGACGATCAGGAGGATCATACCGGCGCCGAGGACATAGGCGGCCGACTGTACGATGACTTCGCGGGACAGGACGAACCCGTCGTCGTAAGACGTGCTGATCATCATCGTGATACTGAGGGCAGCCAAAAGAAGGGGCATGATCAGCAGTGGTTTGTATATTCCCTGGAATCGCTGAAAAAACCGAAGCATGCTTTCTTCCTTCTCCCTTGTCTCCTTGACACGTGACTATCTTAAACATTATAATAATTCAGTGTGATTATCGCAATACTAATCATACCGTAATGCAAAGCTCTTCTCTTTCTGTCATGAGAAAGATAGAAAGGAGGTGCTGTCTATGAACGGAACGGTTATGTCGATCCTGATCGGCGTCATCGCACTGGTCATCGGTGTTCTTGCCGGGTATATCATCCGCAAGACCATCGGCGAAAAGACCATCGGTGACGCGGAGACCAAAGCAAGAAACATCATTCTTGATGCTGAAAATAGATCTGAGACGATCAAGAAAGAGATTGCTCTGGAAGCCAAAGAAGAGGCTTTGAAATACAAAAACGAAGCCGAAAAAGAGATCAAAGAACGCAGAAACGAAGTTACAAAGTCCGAGAACAGGCTTCTTCAGAAAGAAGAGGCTATAGACCGCAAACTGGAGAACATCGAAAGAAAAGAACAAAGCATTACGGATAAAGAAAACAATATCGTTCGCAAGCAGAATGAAGTCGAGGCGCTGCGCAAAAAGCAGCTGGCTGAACTGGAGAAGATCTCCGGTTACACCCGCGAAGAGGCGAAGCAGGTCCTTCTGACACAGCTCGAGAGCGATATCCGTCTCGAAGGGTCGCAGCTCATCCGTGAGATCGAGGGGCAGGCGAAAGAAGAGGCGGACAAACGCGCGAAAGAGATCATCGTCGGTGCGATCCAGCGCTGCGCGGCGGATCATGTGGCGGAGAGCACTGTCTCTGTCGTCCATCTTCCGAACGATGAGATGAAAGGCCGCATCATCGGCCGTGAGGGCCGTAATATCCGCGCTCTCGAAACACTGACCGGCATCGAGCTCATCATCGATGACACCCCGGAAGCGGTCATTCTTTCCGGCTTCGACCCGGTCAGAAGAGAGATCGCCCGTCAGGCGCTCGAAAAGCTGATCGTGGACGGACGGATCCATCCCGCCCGCATCGAAGAGATCGTCAAGAAGGCGGAAAAGGAAGTCAACGACAGCATCAAAGAAGCCGGCGAACAGGTCGCGTTCGATGTAGGGATCCACAACCTGCATCCGGAACTGGTCAAACTCCTCGGTCGTCTGAAGTACAGAACGTCCTACGGACAGAATGTCCTCAAGCACTCTGAAGAAGTCGCTTATCTGGCAACGCTGATGGCGGGGGAACTCGGACTGGATGTCAATCTTGCCAAGCGGGCCGGTCTGCTGCACGATATCGGCAAGGCGGTCGACCATGAAAAGGAAGGCACGCACGTCGATCTCGGTATCGAGCTTCTGAAGAAGTACAAAGAATCGCAGGCAGTTATCGATGCGATGGCCGCGCACCACGGCGATTACGAGGCTAAGACGCCGGAGGCCGTGCTGATCGCGGCGGCGGATGCGCTCTCGGCAGCCCGTCCGGGTGCCAGACGCGAGACTCTGGAGAACTACATCAAACGCCTCCAGAACCTCGAGGAGATCGCCAACCAGACACGCGGTGTCGAGAAGTCCTTCGCGATCCAGGCAGGCCGCGAGATCCGCATCATCGTCGAACCCGAGAAGGTCAGAGACGATGAAATGCCGATGCTCGCCCGCGAGATCGCCAAGAAAGTTGAGGAGGAACTGGATTATCCCGGACAGATCAAAGTCAACCTGGTGCGGGAGACCAGAGTCGTGGATTACGCCAAATAATGCCCGCGGACCGCGGCAGGCGTCACGTATGTGTACATGCGGAGGGGCAGGAAACCTGCCCCTCTTTTGAACAATGAGCAACGAAACAATAAGAAACGTATATTTTGATAACAGTGCGACAACAAGGCCGTATGATTTTGTCATCGATCTGATGGTGAAGATCATGGCGGAGGATTTCGGCAACCCGTCTTCGCTCCACCGTGCGGGCATTGCTGCGGAGGGGTATGTGAAAACAGCCAGAGCGCAGGTCGCTGCCGCCATGGGCGCTTCTCCCGAAGAGATCTTCTTCACGTCCGGCGGTTCGGAATCCGACAACACCGCCATCTTCGGCGCGGCGTACAAAGGCCGCCGCAGAGGGAAGAAGATCCTGACCAGCGCCGTGGAGCACCCGGCTGTGCTGGAGTCTTTTGCGCGCCTCGCGGAGGAAGGATATGAGACGGTCCTGCTGCCGGTCGACGGCTGCGGGATCCTCGATATGGAAGCCTTCGACCGTGCGATGGATGACGATGTGATCCTGATCTCGGTGATGCATGTGAACAACGAGACCGGTGCGATCCAGCCCATCGAAGAGATCGCAAAGAAAAAACGGCAGGCGCTGTTTCACGTGGACATGGTGCAGAGTTTCGGAAAACTCCCGATCGACCTTTCCGGCGCTTTATCCGGTGTGGACATGGCATCGGTCTCCGGGCACAAGATCCACGGGCCGAAGGGCGTCGGCGCTCTGTACATCCGCCGCGGGCTCACCATCCGGCCGTTCCTGGTCGGCGGCGGGCAGGAAAAGGGCATGCGCTCCGGAACAGAGAACGTTCCGGCGATCGCAGGACTCGGTCTTGCCGCAGAGATCATATACAAAAACCGCGAAAAGAAGAATGCGCATCTGCGCGCGCTCACCGGTGCGATGCGTACCTGGTTTGAGGAGAACGTGGACGATATCCTGTTCAATTCACAGGAAGACGGCGCGCCGCACATCCTGAGTGTGAGTTTTGGAAAGACGCGCGGAGAAGTCCTGCTGCATACACTGGAGCAGAGCGGCATTTATGTGTCTACCGGCTCTGCCTGTTCGTCGAACAAAAAAGGCATGTCCCATGTGATCAAAGCGATGGGCAGGACCGACAGACAGGTCGAAGGAACGCTGCGGTTCAGCCTGTGCGATTCCTGCACGATGGACGATGCGATGTATGTCTGTGAAAAGACGAAAGAAGCAGTGGACAGATTCCGCCGGCTTGGCAGTTTCCGGTAAAGGGACTGCGTAATGCATACCGAAATACAAGGATAAGAGGATCCGAAATGACAGAGAATACAGCAATACATGCTCCTGAGGAAGAAAACCGCAATGTCTTCATCGTCCGGTGCGGCGAGGCGGCGCTCAAGGGGCAGAACAAACCGTATTTTGAAAAGATGCTGGTGGAGCGCATCAAGCGCCTGCTGCACAAATATGAAGGGGTGGAAGTCCGCCGGCGCGAGGGACTCGTCTTCGTGTACGCCGACAAGAGCATCGCGAAAGAAGAGATCATCCGCCAGATCGGCAAGGTGTTCGGCGTGGCTTCGATCAGTCCCGCAGAGACCTGCGAACCAACGATGGAAGCCATCGGCGAAGCAGCTGTCAAGTATATGATGCAGCTCATCGAAGAACAGGGCATCAAAACCTTCAAGGTCGAAGCCAAGCGGGCGGATAAGTCCTTCCCCGTGACATCCCCGGAGATCGCGCGCCGCACCGGCGCCGCCGTGCTGAAGGGATGCAAGGTCCTGAAGGTCGATGTCCACGATCCGGATGTCCAGCTTTTTGTGGATCTGCGCAGTGACAAAGCCTATCTTTATCAGCAGAAGATCAAAGGATTCGGCGGTCTGCCGCTCGGGACGAACGGCAAGGGACTGGTGCTTCTGTCCGGCGGGATCGACAGCCCGGTCGCAGCCTTCATGATGGCGAAGCGCGGCATGGCGATCGAAGCGGTGCATTTCCATTCCTATCCGTACACGAGCGAGCGCGCGCAGCAGAAGGTCGAAGAACTGGCTTCCATTCTCGCGATCTACTGCAGCCGGTTCAAGATGCACGTCATCAATCTGCTTCCGATCCAGGAGCAGATCGTCATGCATTGCAGAGAAGAAGAAACCACGATCATGGTCCGCCGGTTCATGATGCGCATCGCGCAGGCGGTAGCCAGAGAAAAGGGCTGTGATATGCTGATCACCGGCGAGAGCCTCGGGCAGGTCGCCAGCCAGACGTCGGATGCGCTCGTCTGCACGGACGCGGTCTGTGAGATCCCGGTCATGCGGCCGCTGATCGCGATGGATAAAGTGGATATCATCGACATCGCCCGGGACATCGATACCTACGAAACGTCGATCCAGCCGTACGAAGACTGCTGCACGGTCTTCCTGCCCAAACATCCGCTGACGCGTCCAAAGCTGAAGCGTATCGAAGAGTCGGAGGCGAAACTCGACGTGGATGCCCTTGTGAAGGCCGCGGTCGAGAGCCTCGAGACCATCGAGATCTTCCCGCGGTAGCAGGAAGTTCGCGAACACGGCAGGAAGGGTAACAGAGTATGCAGTACTGGAAGATCACGATCGAGCTCAGGCGGAATGATCTGGAACCGCTGACCGGCGCGCTGGTTGCCGCCGGTTTTGATACCTTTGAAATACAGGATCCGCGGGATGCGGAGGAGGTGCTCCGCAAAGAGCACGACTATGATTATGACGTGGCGGATGAAAGCCTGCTCGCAGCCGATCCGGACGGCGATCCTAAGATCGTTCTGTATCTGGAAGATGAGCCGGACGGCACGCCGCACGAAGCCGGCAGGCTGCATGCGCTGGAAGGCGCTGTTTTTGCGTTTAAGAGCGTTTCTGTCATAAAGGAACGTGTTGACGACAGCCTGTGGAAAAACGCTTACAAGGAGCATTTTTCGATCACAGAGATGGCAGACAGGCTGGTGGTCGTGCCAAGCTGGGAAGAAGACCGTTACGAGCGTGAAAAAGATACCGTGTACAAGGGACTGCGGCCGGTCTTCATGGATCCCGGCACGGCTTTCGGTACAGGGGATCATCCGACGACGTCCATGTGCGCGGCGATGATGGCTGAAAACGGCTGCGAAGGCAAAGCCGTTCTGGATGTTGGGACGGGGTCGGGGATCCTGGCGATCGGGGCCGCCGCGCTCGGCGCCCGCCCGGTGCTCGGGGTGGAGATCGATCCGGAAGCAGTCATAGTCGCGAAAGAGAACGTAAAGAAGAACGGCTGCGAAGAGGCTGTTGAGATCCGGGAGGGAGATCTGCTGAACGGCGTCGATTTCCGGGCGGACCTTGTCGTTGCCAATCTGTTCGCGGAGATCATCGTGCGGCTGATCCCGGCGATCCGGAGCCATCTGAACGAAGACGGTCTGTTCATTTCGACCGGCATCCTTGAGGAGCGCTGTGAGAAGGTGCTGACGGCGCTGGAAGAGAACGGATTTGCCATCCGTGAAGTAAGAAAAACAGGCGAATGGTGCGCTGTCGCGGCGGCTCCCGTGCCGGAGCCAGACACCTGCGGCGGGGAGAGCATACAGTAGGGGAAAGAGATGCATCGTTTTTTTGCGGACAAAGCAGCCGTCGGCGGGACGGTGATCGAATTAACGAATAAAGATGACATCGGCCATATCAGCCGCGTGCTGCGTCTTGGGCCCGGTGACCGTATCCTGGTCTGCGATCAGGAGGGGTGGGACTACACTTGCGTGCTCGAAGAAGTCGGCAGGCAGGCGGTCACCGCACGGATCGAAGACAAGCAAAAGAACACCGCCGAACCGGCGCTACAGATCACCCTGTATCAGGGCGTGCCGAAGGGCGGCAAACTCGACGTTACCGTACAGAAATGCATCGAACTCGGTGTCACACGGATCGTGCCGGTCTTCATGAAACGCTCCATCAGAGCGGACAAAGGAACGTTCGGCAAGAAAGCGGACCGCCTGCGCGCGATCGCGGAGGCAGCCGCCAAGCAGAGCGGCAGGGGCATCATCCCGGCGGTGGAAGAAGCCATCGGCTTTTCGGATATGATGGAAGAAGCAGCCGGCTGTCCGCTGGTTCTTTTCCCCTATGAGAATGAAGACGGCACGACGATGAGGGACGCGCTTCTGCAGGCCCGCGAAGCGGGAGTGTTCAAAGAGGGAACCAGGACCGAACTCGCGGTTGTGATCGGTCCGGAAGGCGGGTTTGCGGACGAAGAGGCAGAGGCACTGAAAGCATTGGAGAACTGCCGCTGCGTATCGCTTGGAAAACGGATCCTGCGCACCGAGACGGCTGGCATGGCGGCGCTGGCGATGATCCTGTATGAATTCGAGTTATAGTAAGTTATAGTATTTGAGAGCGATTCTCCGATATGGTAAAATCGACCTATGAGTATACGAGTGACCACGGCCGTACTGGCCTGTAAAGCAAGCAGAAAACTGCTGCGTCTTGCGGGACGCGGCGCAACGAATCTGCCGGGAAGGATCGCGAACCGCATCTGCCCGGATCTTTTGCGTCACCTTGCGAAAGATGTCCACGTTATCGCGGTGACGGGCACCAACGGCAAGACGACCACCTCGCGGATGGTCGAACAGATCCTGAAGGATAACGGCTACGACTATTTCTGCAACAAGTCGGGCGCCAATCTGCTGAACGGTGTGACGGCGGAATTTGCGGACAATGCGACACTGAGCGGTCGTCCCCGGCACCCCTGGGCGCTGGTCGAGTGCGACGAGGCAGCGTTCAAAAAAGTGGGCGAATACAGCGATCCGGAGTATATCCTGGTGACAAACGTCTTCCGCGACCAGCTCGACCGCTACGGCGAAGTAACAACGACCCTGGAGAACATCAAGATCGGGATCGGACACTCCAAACGGGCAACGGTCTGCCTGAACGCGGACTGCTCGATGACAGCGTCCATCGCGGAAGAGATCGACAACAGGATCCTCTTTTACGGGGTGAATACACCGATCTACAAGGAGCGTGTCCGGGAAGCGTCTGACGCGCCGTACTGCATCCACTGCAAGCACGAATATGTCTACGACTATATTACGTACGGGCATCTGGGCAAGTACCGCTGCGAACACTGCGGCTATCACCGGCCGGATCCGGATGTGTACGTGAGCAAGGTGCTTGTCAGTGATGAGAAGCACAGCGAGATCGAGATCGATATGGGCGACGGTGCTGTGACGACAGCGGCGATCCATCTGCCGGGCGGATACAATATCTACAATGGCATCAGTGCGATGTGCCTGGCAAAAGCGCTGGGACTGAAGGCGGAACAGGCGGTACACTGTCTGTCCGACTTTGAAGTCGGCTTTGGCCGGATGGAGGCGTTCGAGCTTGGCAAAGCGACGACCAGGATGATCCTGATCAAGAACCCGGCCGGCTGCAATCAGGTCCTCAATTTCCTGTCCAACCTGTCCGAACAGGCGGTCTTTGTGGTCCTGCTCAACGACAATTTCGCGGACGGCAGGGATATTTCCTGGATCTGGGACGTCGACTTCGAGACACTGACGCGCATCGAGGACAAACTGGATGCGGTCTACGTCAGCGGGATCCGCGCCTATGACATGGCGACACGGCTCAAGTACAGCGGGATCGACAAAGATAAACTGCGCGTGATCGAAGATTACAATACATTGATCGATACGATCGCGGCACAGGACAAACCAGTCTATATCATGCCGACATACACAGCGATGATGGATCTGCGGGCTCTCGTCAGCAAGCGGTTCGGCTACAAGAATTTCTGGGAGTAGGAGACGGCGCATGAGCGAATTCAAACTGAACATCTGTCATATCTATCCGGACCTGCTCAATCTGTACGGGGACACCGGCAACATCCTCTGCCTGAAGAAACGCCTTGAGTGGCGCGGGATCGACTGCGAAGTCACCGGCATGTCCGTCGGGGACAAACTGCACGCGGGCGATCACGATCTGTTCTTCATCGGAGGCGGGCAGGATTTTGAGCAGAAAGTCCTGCTGGAAGACGCGGAAAAGAACAAGCGCGACGACATCAAAAGCGCGATCGAGGACGAGAAGGTGTTTCTCGCCATTTGCGGCGGTTATCAGATCCTCGGACAGTACTATAAAGACTATGAAGGAAGACAGCTCGACTTCATGCAGTGCATCAATATCTATACGATCGCAAAAGGGGATGACCGCATGATCGGGAACATCCTGTTCACCTGTGATGATCTTGGGGGAGAGACGATCGTCGGTTTTGAGAACCATGCCGGCCGAACTTATCTGGGAGACGGTGTCCGCCCGATCGGCAAAGTGATCGCCGGGCACGGCAATAACGGCGAGGACGGTACGGAGGGGGCCGTATACAAGAATGTGTATTGCTC
>JAWRJC010000132.1:0-7643 GCA_040307715.1 Clostridiales bacterium
GGCGGCAATCCGCCGCGAAGCAGCAAAGCGCACAGATATCGCGAATGCGCGGGTTTATGTTTTCAGGCGGCTGTGATACACTAGGGAAGGCATTGAAGGAAACGGCTTAAGCCGCCGTCAATAAATAAAATAAGGAGAAACAGAAGTATGTTTAAAGATGAGTATCAGGCGATGACCGCCGGGTCGCTGGGAAAATGGAAACTGTTTAAGGAGCGCCCGTGGGCGTATTTTGTTTCGGCGATGACGGCAGGCGCGTTCATCGGTGTCGGTGTCATGCTGGCCTTTACGGTCGGCGGTCTGCTCACCGGGCAGCCGTATGCCAAGATCATCATGGCAGCATCGTTCAGCGTCGCGCTGAGCCTCGTGGTCATCGCCGGCGCGGAACTGTTCACCGGCAACAACATGGTCCTGGCAGCCGGTGTGCTGCGCAAAGAGATCAGCGCGGCGGATATGATCAAGA
This sequence comes from Clostridiales bacterium, assembly GCA_040307715.1. Taxonomy (GTDB): domain Bacteria; phylum Bacillota; class Clostridia; order Peptostreptococcales; family Anaerovoracaceae; genus RUG13615. The sequence continues at coordinate 461 of JAWRJC010000132.1, forward strand.
TCTGGGTGTTCTGCTGGATCGGCAACTTGGCCGGTTCGGTCCTGATCGCCTGCATCTACATCGCGACAGGGCTGGCGTCCGGTGATGTCGGGCAGTGCATGGCAGACGCGGCGGCGGCCAAGATGACGGCGCCGGCGCTGGCACTGTTTGCCCGCGGCATTCTCTGTAACTTCCTGGTCTGTCTGGCGGTCTGGTGCGGATTCCGCGCAAAGTCGGACAGCGGCAAGCTGATCATGATCTTCTGGTGCATCCTCGCCTTCTTCTGCTGCGGCTTTGAGCACAGCGTGGCGAACATGACACTGCTGACCATCGGGCTGTTCATCCAGTCCATGAATGACGCGATCAGCGTTGGCGGGTACTTCTTCAATCTGTGTCTGGTCACGCTCGGCAACATCGTCGGCGGGGCGCTGTTCGTGGCGGTGCCGTACCATATCGTTTCGAAAGAGAAATAGGAATCACACAGACAGCTGCTGCAAGGGACAAAAGGAAAGGGCAATTTGAAAGAAGCAATATGACTGAAACAGAGCTGAAACAATATATATCCGAGATCCGGGGCGGCGATCCGGAAGCGGAGAAAGCCGCACGGGAGCGGCAGGCGGCGCTCATCAAGCCGCCGGGCAGTCTGGGCGAACTCGAGACGATCTCGATCCGCCTCGCATCACTGACGGGCAAGGTCCGCCAGCATTTCAGAAAACCGCTGGTCATCATTCTCTCGGCCGATAACGGCGTCTTTGAAGAGGGCGTCAGTTCGGCGCCGCAGAGCGTGACCATCCAGCAGACCATCAACTTCATCCGCCGCATGACCGGTGTCGGCGCTCTGACCAAGGAGTTCGGCAATGATCTTCTGGTGCTCGACATGGGCATCAATGCCACCGTGCCGGCGGCGCTGTCCTCGAAGGACATGGCGGATTATCAGACGAAAGTCATCGACCGGAAGATCGCGTACGGCACGAAGAATTTCGCCAAAGAACCGGCGATGACCCGGGAGCAGGTCCTGCAGGCGATCGCGGCAGGGATCGAAGCGGTGGGATTTGCCAAGGCGCAGGGGTATGACATCCTCGGCGTCGGCGAGATGGGCATCTGCAACACCAGCACCAGTGCGGCTGTGCTCGGCGCACTGGCGGATCTTTCCGCGGAGCAGGTCTGCGGCCGCGGGGGCGGGCTGGAAGATGCTCCGTTCCTGCATAAGAAAGAAATCGTATCCGAGGCAATCGCTGCGGCGCGCACGGAGCGGCTCGACCCGATCGGGGTCCTCGCTCTTTGCGGCGGCTTTGACATCGCCGCGATGACCGGCGTCTTCCTCGCAGCGGCGCACGAACGCATGCCCGTCCTCATCGACGGCTATATTTCGGTGACCGCGGCTGTGGCAGCCGCCAAGCTCTGCCCCGAAGCGACCGCCGCGATGCTCGCGACGCACCAGTCCTTTGAGATCGGGTACATGAAGGCGGCCGATGAGCTGGGCGTGCATCCGTATCTGGATCTTGGGATGCGCCTGGGCGAAGGCAGCGGGTGCGTCATCGGGTTTGAAGTCGTCCGCGCCGCCTGTGCGGTGATGGACGGGATGGCGACCTTTGAAGAAGGCGGCATCAACGACGATTATCTGGAAGAGATCCGCAAAGGAGACTGTTTCTGATGCACATCTACATCAGCGGCGGCGCCAAAAACGGAAAATCATACTACGCGCAGCGGCAGGCGCAGGCACTGGCCGAAGGCGGCAGGCCGCTGTATTATGTTGCCACTATGCTGCCGACCGATGACGAAGATCTGGCCCGCATCGCCCGCCATCTCAAAGAGCGGGAAGGATGGGGCTTTACCACCATCGAGCAGTCGCACCACATTGAAGAGGTGCCCGCCAAGGCGGATCCGGACGGCGTCTTCCTGCTGGACAGCGTGACAGCGCTGCTGGCCAACGAGATGTTCGCCTCGCGCGAGCCGTTCGCGGACGGCGGGCTGGACAGCGATGCGCCCGCAAGGGTGGCGGAGCAGCTGGTGCGATTCCTCGAAGACACCAAAGACGCGGTGCTGGTCTCCGACTATATCTACGGCGGCGGGGCACTGTACGACGAATGGACGCGGGGCTATATGGAAGGGCTTGCCTATATCGATAAAACGGTCGCGGCGGCTTGTGACAAGGTCATCGAGGTCGCGGCCGGACAGATCATCAATTATAAGTAAGAATTGCCGGACCTGTGAATGCCGGAAAGGCGGCGGAGAAAGACGATGCTGACAGGATTTTTCATGGCGTGGGGGATGTTCTGTGCGATCCCCTGTCCGCACAAAGTGTGGGACGAAGACAAACGCAAATGGATGCTGATCATGTATCCCGCGCTCGGGATCATGCTCGGCGCACTCTGGTTCGCGCTGTACGGGGTGCTTCTGACTCTCGAAGTACCGGTGGTGCTGACAGCGGCAGCGATGACGGTCTATCCGTTCCTCGTCAGCGGCTGCATCCACCTCGACGGCTTTATGGATGTCAGCGACGCGATCCTGTCCAGACGTGATCTCGCGGAGCGGCAGCGGATCCTCAAGGACTCCCATGTCGGTTCGTTCGCGGTGATCCGGACGGTCATGCTCTTTCTGGTCCTCTTCGCGGCGATGCTCGTGATCGCGGGCCGCAACTCGCTCCTCGACGGGGCGTTCCTCGGCGCGCTCATGGCAGCCTCCCGCGGGGCGGCGGCGCTCGACACGCTGCACAAGACACCGCTTTCCACCAGCCAGTACGCGGCGATGAACAGTGCGGAGCAGAACGGGCTCGGTGCGCCGGCTGCTGACAAAACGGCAGCGGGCGGAACGGCGTGGATCATCGTCTGGGAAGTGCTGGCATTCGCGCTGGCCATCCTGCTGCAGTATTTGCGTATCCGAAACGGTGCGGTATTCGGCTATGCTATGCTGTTCACGGGGCCGCTGGCAGCCCACTTTGCGGCGCTTCTCGCCGGCAGCGTTGCGAGAAAACAGCTCGGCGGCATGAGCGGCGACATCGCCGGCTACGAGATGGTTGTCGGGGAGTTGGCCGGGGTGCTGACGATCGCGCTGGTCGGGTATTACTGGCCGATGTAGGAGGGAGATCAAATGAAGCTCATCATCGGCGGCGCCTTTCAGGGGAAAGGCGATTACGCGAAAGAAACCTATGGCGGCACGGTCTACGACTGCCGGCTGCCGGAGAATAAAGATAAACTCGACCTCGACCTTTCGGCGGACATCATCGACGGGCTCGAGGCGTTCACGCACCTGTATGCCGAGGAGCAGCTCGAAGCGGCGGACTGGCTCCGCGCGCACGAAGCGCAACTGGCGGATAAGGTCATCGTCTGCGACGACATTTCGCAGGGGCTGGTGCCGATGGACCCGGTGGACCGGGCGTGGCGCGAGATGAACGGCCGCGCGCTGCTGTACCTGGCCGGCATCGCGGAGCGCGTGGAGCGCGTGTTCTGCGGCATCCCGCAGCGGCTGAAATAAGAACGGGCGGGAATTACAAGAATTCACAGAGAAACTAAAGGAAACGCAAAGACTGTTATGATACAAAAGGTGCATCTGATCCGCCACGGTGATACAGAGGGGACAAAGCGGCGCTGCTACTACGGCGCGACGGACATCCCGCTCCTGCCGGAGGGCATCGCACAGACGGAACGGTACCGGGACGAAGGCATTTACCCCGCACCGGACACAGAAGAATACTATACGACCGGCAAGGGCCGCACCGAGCAGACGTTCCGGATTATCTACGGCAGCCGGCCGCACAAGGTCGTCAAGGCGCTTCGCGAACGTAATTTCGGCGCTTTCGAGATGAAAAACCACGAAGAGCTGATGAGCGACCCACGGTACCGCGACTGGCTGGATCATTACAGCGCAGACAACCCGCCGCCCGGCGGGGAGAGCGCCAACGAGATGATCGCCCGGATCGAAAGCGGCATCCGGGAAGTGCTCGATGCGCAGCGCGTTTATCTGGCGGCGCACCCGGACGCGCCGGCGGAGTCGGTGGTCATCTGCCACGGCGGGACGATCGCGCTGCTGATCTCCAACGCGAAAGGGGTGGCGGACAGCCAGTTCCACGAGTGGATCCCGGCACCTGCGCGCGGGTATACGCTTGTCTACGAGGATGGGAAACTGGTCGACTATCTGCCGATCTAGGCGCAAAGCGATCGTCTGAAACAACAGTTTTCTTTCAGGAAGCATGGTATAATAAAGCAGGCAGCAGGCCTTCGTGCAGGAAGGGGCTGCCCGGGAATAGAAAGGAAGGAACGGCATGATCGAGATCCGAGACGATGCGGCAGTGCCGAATCTGGATTCGCTGCCCGGCGAGCTGCGGCTCGCGCAGGGCGATCTCAAGCGGTTCGTCGAACTGCGCAACCTGTACAAATCCGCGATCAAGGAGATCGCGACCAAACTGGATATTCTGGATGACGAATTCCGCATCCGCAGCGATTACACGCCGATCCACAGCATGGAGGCGCGTCTCAAGTCGATCGACAGCACGGTCGAAAAACTGCAGCGCCGCGGGCTTCCCGTCACGTTGGATGGGATGCGCGACCTGACGGACATCGCAGGGATCCGCGTCATCTGCAACTATGTGGACGACCTGTACACGATGGCGGACTTGCTGCTCAGGCAGGATGACATCGAACTCATCGCCCGCAAGGACTACATCGCCAACCCCAAACCGAGCGGCTACCGCAGTCTGCATCTGGTGGTGCTCGTGCCGGTCTTCCAGGCAGCGCGCACAGAACGGATGCCGGTCGAGATCCAGCTCCGGACGATCGCCATGGATACCTGGGCAAGTCTGGAGCACGAACTGAAGTATAAAAAGCAGGGCGATATCAGTGAAGAGGACCGCGACCAGCTGATCGCCTGCGCGACTGTGCTCGCGGACGTCGACGAACGCATGCAGGAGATCCACCGCCGCGGGCTTTCCGAGAAGACAGCCGAGCAGACGGGCGAAAAGACGGAGCTTCCGCAGACGAGCAAATAGGATAAGAAAGAGAGAAACGAGCAATGGGCAACTGGGGATACCGGTTCATGGAATTCATGCGCGGCCGCTACGGCTGGGACCAGCTGGGGATGTTCCTCATGATCGCGTCGTTCGCGATCGAGATCCTCGGCCGGATCTTCCGCAGCAGCATCGTGTACTATATCGGACTGGCGCTGTTCTTCTGGATGCTGTTCCGCATGTTCTCGCGCAACACCGGCGCGCGCGTTGCGGAGAACCAGAAGTTCATCAATCTGAGGAACCGCTTTGCGAACTGGCGCTATTTCCGCCGGCAGAAACGCGGCGGTTCCGGGCACCGGCAGAATGGCAACATGTACCGCGGCGATTTCACGCAGAACGCCCGGCAGCAGAAGGCGAACGGCACGTACACCTACTCGCAGGAGGAGCAGGCGCGCGAGAACGACCGCGCCAGTAAAAAAGGCGGTACGATCTACTGCTATTATTACTGTCCGTCCTGCAAGCAGCAGGTGCGCGTACCGGCGGGGAAAGGGAAGGTGCGGATCACCTGCCCGCGCTGCAATGAAAAGTTCGAGACATATTCTTAAACAGCCTGTCCGGAACAAAAGAGAAAGAAAAGCGCCCCGCAAGGCGCTTTTTTCATGCGGGAAGCGACTTGAAATGCATTTTATTGACAAATGCATGGCCGCTCACTATACTAAAGCAGAATTCAATAGTGACTTGCTAGGGGAGTGTTTGCTGAGAGTGCGTGCACAGACCGCCGGAATGCCGGCAGCTGTGTCCGCAGACCCTTATCACCTGATCCGGATCATGCCGGCGTAGGGAGAGCGAGAGTAAAGACAAGCAAAAGATCCTCCTGCATGTGCCGGAGGTTTTTTGATACTTCCGGAGGAAGGAGAACAACAAATGGAAAACAATCTGAACACCAAACAGGGATGGGCGCTGCGTGATGTCATCATGATGGCGTTGCTGGGGCTGCTGTTCGCGATCGTCTATCTGGCGGTCTTCAACGTCGGCATGGCGCTGGCGGCGGCACTGGCGACGACCGGTTTTGCGGATTTCGCGTTCGATGTGATCTACGGCGTCTGGTTCATGGCCGGCACGCTCGGCGCTTACATCATCCGCAAGAAGGGCGTTGGTCTCATCACGGAGCTGCTGGCATCGGTCATGGAACTGCTCTTCGGCAACGCGGGCGGCATTACCGTCGTCATCACCGGCCTCATCCAGGGCGCCGGCACCGAGTGCGGCTTCGCTCTTTTCAAGTGGAAGAAGTGGAACTTCCTGTCCCTGTCCGTGGCGGGTATCCTGTCCGGGATCTTCATCTATATCTATGAGCTGTTCTATCTGCAGTACTACATGCTCGACCCGATGATGCATGTCGGTCACCTTGTGATCCGTTCGATCTCGGCGATCATTTTCTCCGGTATCCTGTGCGTGCTGATCGGCGACGGGCTCGCTAAGACCGGCGTCATGAAGAACTACGCAGTCGGCCGCGCGGTCAAGGGCGGCAAGATCCACGAGGAGGATTAGTAGTATGGAAAAACTGAGAATCGTACTGGACTGGTTCCCCAACACCAACCACACCGGCATCCTGCTGGCCAAGAAATACGGCTGGCTCGAGGAGAACGGCATCGATCTGACCATCGAAGGCGAAGTGCACGGCGAGATGGAGGTGCACGGCGCGGACTTCGTCTGCGGACCGGAGATCGCGATGCTTGAATGCATGAACCGCGGCATCGGTCTGACGGCGGTTGCGGCGTACACGCAGAAGTGCGACAGCGGCATCGTGTCTCTGAAAGAAGCGGGCATTACCCGCCCCAGAGAACTCGAGGGCAAGCGCCTCACGCACTGGACCCCGCAGTGGTTCCATCAGTCCATCGGCAGACTGGTCGCCAACGACGGCGGCGATTACAGCAAGGTCAACCTTGTGAACCTCGATGTCGGCGACATCGTCGATACGCTCGGCAATATCGCGGACGCGACCTGGGTCTATGAGAACTGGGAAAACTACGAACTGCTGCAGGCGGGCAAGGAGATCAACTACTTCAATCTGGGCGACATCGATCCGGTCTTCAAGTTCGTCGCGCCGGCAATCGCGGCGACGCACGAAGTGCTCGCGGAACGACCGGAAGCGGTCCGCGCGATGCTGGCGGCCTTCGACCGCGGCTATCAGGCGGTCGCCAAAGACCCGTCGCTGGTGCTGGAGGTCAAAGATCTGATCGAGCCGCGCCTGTCTGACGAGTG